>NZ_JBHZEJ010000009.1:0-159530 GCF_042756365.1 Streptomyces sp. NPDC059092 | reverse complement strand
CAAACCTGGGGGTGGGGCCCGCCCGCCTCGCCGCCCCCCCCCACCTCTTCGTGGTCTCAGACCGTGCGCAGCGCCAGCACCACGTTGTGGCCGCCGAAGCCGAACGAGTTGTTGATCGCCGCGATCGTGCCCGACGGCAGGGTGCGGGGCTCGCCGCGCACCACGTCCGCGTCGACCTCCTCGTCGATGTCGTCGAGGTTGATCGTCGGCGGGGCCGTGCGGTGGTACAGCGCGAGCGCCGTGGCCACCGTCTCGATACCGCCCGCGCCGCCCAGCAGGTGGCCGGTCATCGACTTCGTGGCGGAGATCGCGACGTGGTCCAGGTCCTCGCCCAGGACGTGGCGCAGCGCCTTGATCTCGGCGACGTCGCCCTGCGGCGTCGACGTGGCGTGCGCGTTGAGGTGCATGACCTCGGACGGCTTGAGGTCCGAGGAGTCCAGCAGGTTGAGCATGGCCTTCGCGATGCCGCGGCCGGTCGGCTCGGGCTGCGCGATGTGGTGGGCGTCCGAGGAGAGGCCCTGGCCCAGGATCTCGCAGTAGACGCGCGCGCCGCGCTTGGCCGCGTGCTCGGCCGACTCCAGGATGACGACGCCGGCGCCCTCACCGAGGACGAAGCCGTCGCGGCCCTTGTCGTAGGGGCGCGAGGCCCTGGTGGGCTCGTCGTTGTTCTTGGACATCGCCATCATGTTGGCGAACGCCGCGATGGGCAGCGGGTGGATGGCCGCTTCCGTACCGCCGGCGACGACCACGTCGGCGCGGCCGGTACGGATCATCTCCACCGCGTAGCCGACGGCCTCGGCGCCCGAGGCGCACGCGGAGACCGGGGTGTGCACGCCCGCGCGGGCGCCCACTTCCAGGCTGACGTTGGCGGAGGGGCTGTTGGGCATCAGCATCGGCACGGTGTGCGGGGAGACCCGGCGTACGCCGCGCTCCTTCAGCACGTCGTACTGGTCGAGCAGCGTCGTGACGCCGCCGATGCCGGAGGCGATCACGGTGCCGAGCCGGTCGGCGTCGACCGTCGGGTCGTCGCCCGCCTTGGCGGTGTAACCGGCGTCCGCCCACGCCTCCCTGGCCGCGATCAGCGCGAACTGCGCCGAGCGGTCGAGCTTGCGGGCGAGCGGCCGGGGCAGTACGTCGTACGGGTCGACGGCAGCGGTGGCGGCGATCCGGACCGGCAGGTCGGCGAAGCGCTCGCCTTCCAGGGGCCGGACACCGGAGCGGCCGGCGAGCAGACCCTCCCAGGTCGAAGCGCTGTCGCCACCCAGTGGTGTGGTTGCGCCGATACCGGTGACGACCACGGTGCGATTGGTCTGGCTCACTGGAATTCTTCTCCACGTGTAGAGGGTGCTGAATTTGTTACGGCGCCACCACCGGGTGGCGTCTGCCGCGATGAACGGGTCGAACGTCAGGCGTCAGACGTGCCCGGAGGGATCTCTCCGGACGGATCCGGAGTCGTGCCTCGTAGCTGTCAGGCCTGGTGCTTGGCGATGTAGTCGGCGGCGTCGCCGACCGTCTTCAGGTTCTTGACGTCGTCGTCCGGGATCTTCACGTCGAAGCGCTCTTCGGCGGCGACGACGACCTCGACCATGGACAGCGAGTCGACGTCCAGGTCGTCGGTGAAGGACTTGTCGAGCTTGACGTCCTCCTCCGGGATCCCGGCGATCTCGTTCACGATCTCGGCGAGACCCTTGACGATCTCTTCCTGGGTGAAGGCCATGGTGGGCGATCTCCTTTTAGATATTGAGCAGATATGGAGCAGAGGGTTACGGAAGGCGTTCCGGAAGGATCCGGTGTGCCTAGGGGAGGGTAACGACCGTCGCCGCGTACACGAGACCCGCCCCGAAGCCGATGACGAGCGCGGTGTCACCGCTCTTCGCCTGCCCGGTCGCCAGAATCCGCTCCATAGCGAGCGGGATCGAGGCGGCCGAGGTGTTGCCGGTGGTTTCGACGTCGCGGGCGACCGTGACGCTGTCCGGCAGCTTCAGAGTCTTCACCATCGAGTCGATGATCCGCATGTTGGCCTGATGCGGAATGAAGACATCCAAATCTTGCGGGGTGATGCCTGCGGCGTCCAGCGCCTGCTGGGCGACCTTCGCCATCTCGAAGACGGCCCAGCGGAAGACCGCCTGGCCCTCCTGCGTGATGGCCGGGAACTTCTCCTGGGAACCGGCGTGGAAATCGTCCCACGGCACGGTCTGCCTGATGGTGTCGGACTTGTCGCCCTCGGACCCCCACACCGTCGGGCCGATCTCCGGCTCCTTCGAGGGGCCGACGACGACGGCGCCCGCGCCGTCACCGAAGAGGAAGGCCGTCGCGCGGTCCGCCAGGTCGGTCAGGTCCGAGAGCCGCTCCACGCCGATGACCAGGACGTGTTCCGCGGAGCCCTCGACGATCATGCCCTTGGCCAGGGTCAGACCGTAGACGAAGCCCGCGCACGCCGCCGAGATGTCGAACGCGGCGGGTCTGCCCGCGCCGATCCGGTCGGCGATCTCCGTCGCGATGGCCGGGGTCTGCTTGAAGTGCGAGACGGTGGAGACGATCACGGCGCCGATCTGCCCGGGTGTGATCCCGGCGTCGGCGATGGCCTTGCCGGCGGCCTCGACGGACATCGCCGCGACGGTCTCCTCGGGGGAGGCCCAGTGGCGGGTCGCGATACCGGAGCGGGAGCGGATCCACTCGTCGGACGAGTCGATCGTTTCGAGGATCACCTCGTTCGGCACCACCCGGACCGGGCGGTAGCCGCCCACGCCCATGATGCGCGCGTACGGGGCGCCCTTGCTGGGCTTGATCTTCGACATGCTCTCTGGCTCCTTATTCAGCCGTGGAGGAGTGCGAGGACTGGTGCGAGGCGTGCAAGGACGGTGCGGAGGAGTGCTCGGCGATCAGCGCGCGGGCCGCTTCGAGGTCGTCGGGGGTCTTCAGCGCCAGGGTCCGCACTCCGGGCAGGGCACGCTTCGCGATCCCGGTCAGGGTGCCACCGGGGCACAGCTCGATCAGCGCGGTCACCCCCCGCTCCTGGAACGTGTCCATGCAGAGGTCCCAGCGCACCGGGTTGGCGATCTGGCCGATCAGCCGTGCCACCACCTCGGAGCCGGTGGGCACGACGGTGCCGTCGCTGTTCGAGACGTACGGAACGGCCGGGTCGGCGGTGTCGACGGAGGCGGCGGCAGCCGCCAGCTTCTCGACGGCGGGCGCCATGTGGTGCGTGTGGAACGCCCCGGCGACCTTCAGCGGCACGACACGCCGTACGCCCTCGGGCTTGTCCTCGGCCAGCGCGGCGAGCTGGCCGAGCGTGCCGGCGGCCACGATCTGACCGGCGCCGTTCACGTTCGCCGGGGTCAGGCCGAGCGTGTCGAGATGGGCGAGTGTCGTCTCCGGGTCACCGCCGAGCAGCGCGGACATACCGGTCTCGGTGACGGCGGCGGCCTCGGCCATCGCCCGCCCCCGGGCCCGTACGAGGCCCATGGCCGCGTCGTCCGTGAACACTCCGGCGAGCGCCGTGGCGGCGAGTTCCCCCACGCTGTGGCCCGCGACCGCGCCGACGTGCGGCGCGAGGTCACCGGTGGTGGGGAAGAGCTGGCGCGCCGACAGCAGCGAGGCAGCCACGAGCAGCGGCTGCGCCACGGCGGTGTCGCGGATCTCGTCCGCGTCGGCCTTCGTGCCGTAGTGGACCAGATCCAGGTCGATGGCGGCCGACCAGGCCCGCAGCCGGTCTTCGGCACCGGGCAGATCGAGCCAGGGGGTCAGGAAGCCGGGCGTCTGAGCGCCTTGGCCGGGAGCGACGAGTACGAGCACACTCACACTCTCTCTTGTGTACGGTCCTCACCGCCCGTGGGGACAGGAACGAAGAACCGTGAGGGGAATTGTTGGGGTACGACAAAAGTCTAGGACTGGGGATCGCCGTCGGCCAGGCGCCCCAGGATCAGCGCAATCCGCAGCGTGAACGCGGACCTGACATCGGAGGGTGACCATCCGGTGACGTCAGTCACACGTCGCAGCCGGTAGCGCACGGTGTTCGGGTGGACGAAGAGCATCCGCGCGGCGCCCTCCAGACTGCTCGCCTGTTCGAGATAGACACTCAGAGTCTCCAGCAGCGCGGAACCGGCCTCTTCGAGCGGTCTGTAGATCTCCTCCACCAACTGCTCGCGCGCCGCAGGATCGGAGGCGATCGCGCGCTCCGGCAGCAGATCGTCGGCCAGCACCGGGCGCGGGGCGTCCTGCCAGGCGAAACACGCTTTGAGACCCGCCGCCGCGGCCTGCGCGGACTTCGTGGCGGCCAGCAGGTCGGGCACCACCGGGCCCGCGACGACCGCACCGGCCGCGTACGGGCCGATCAGCGCCTTGGCGACCTTCAGCGGATCGTCGCTGCCGCCCGCGATCACCACGAGCCGATTGCCCAGCACCCCGGTCAGCACCTGGAGTTTGGCGTGGCGCGCGGCCCGCCGGATCGCCTCCACGGTCAGCTCGCTGTCCCCGTCGGGGGCCGTGCCGAGCAGCACACAGACATGTTCGGGGGAGCTCCAGCCCAGCGCCGCCGCCCGGGACACCGCGCCCTCGTCGGCCTCACCGGAGAGCACCGCGTTGACGACCAGGGACTCCAGCCGAGCGTCCCACGCGCCACGCGCCTCGGCGGCCTGCGCGTACACCTGCGCGGTGGCGAAGGCGATCTCCCGCGCGTAGACGAGGAGCGCCTCGCGCAGCGCGGACTCGTCGCCGGGGGCGGCGACCTCCTCGATCGCCGTCTCCATGACCTCGATCGTGGTCCGCACCATCTCGACGGTCTGGCGCAAGGTGATCGCCCGGGTCAGCTCGCGCGGCGCCGTACCGAAGACGTCCGTGGAGATGGCCTGCGGGGTCTCCGGGTGACGGAACCACTCGGTGAACGCGGCGATGCCCGCCTGCGCGACGAGCCCGATCCACGACCGGTTCTCCGGCGGCATCGCGCGGTACCACGGCAGCGTCCCGTCCATGCGGGCGATGGCGTTCGCGGCGAGCCGTCCTGAGGACTGCTCCAGCCGCCGCAGTGTCGCGGGGTGCGGATGGGGTTCGTTCGAGGGTTCAGGCACGGGACAAGACTGCCTTATCGGGTCGGGTGCCCGTGGGGCCGGGGCCATGGGGCGGGACTACGGTGGAAACGTGATTCTCGTACGGTACGCAGCGGAGCGTTACGCGGGCGGCGACACCGCCGAGGGCATCGCGTCGCTGCACGCCTTCTCCTTCGGACACTTCTACGATCCGGACAACCTCCGCTTCGGCGCGCTGCTCGCCTGCAACGAGGAACGGCTCGCGCCCGGTGCCGGGTTCGGCGAGCACCCCCACCGGGACACCGAGATCGTCACCTGGGTCGTCGAGGGCGAGCTGACCCACCGAGATTCGGCCGGACACGCCACGGTCGTCCGGCCAGGGGACGTCCAGCGGCTCAGCTCCGCGGGCGGGGTGCGCCATGTGGAGCGCAACGACGGGGCGGTCCCGCTGGTCTTCGTCCAGATGTGGCTGACACCGCTGGAGCCGGGCGGCGAGCCCGCGTACGAGGTCGTACGGGGCATCGCCGACGCCACGCCGTACGCCCTCCCGGGGGCGGGCGCGCTGCTGCACGTGCGGCGGCTGCGGGCCGGCGAGCGCTCCGCCGTGCCGGACGCGCCGTCGGTGTACGCGCACGTGGTGCGGGGCGTGGTACGGCTCGACGGCCCCGACCGGACCGAGGGCGCCGGCGGCACGGGGGAGCTGGGCCCCGGCGACTCGGCGCGGATCACCGACGCGCGGGGGCTCGAACTGGTCGCGGGGCCGGGGACCGGGGACCAGGCGGCCGAGGTGCTGCTCTGGGAGATGCCGGCCTGACCCGGCCCCGCCCCGCGCGGTCCGGCAGGGCGCCTCTTCCCGGCGTCCCGCGCGGTCCCGAGGGGCGCTATCCGGCCAGCTCCGCCAGCACCGCGTCCGTGAACGGCGGCCACGCCTCGATCGCCCACGGCCCGAAGTCCCGGTCCGTCAGGGCCACACAGGCGGCCCCCGCGTCCGGGTCGACCCACAGGAACGTACCGGACTGCCCGAAGTGGCCGAAGGTGCGGGGCGACGACGAACTCCCCGTCCAGTGCGGCGACTTGCCGTCCCGTATCTCGAAGCCGAGACCCCAGTCGTTGTGCTTCTGACTGCCGTACCCGGGCAGTACGCCGGAGAGCCCCGGGTGGACCACGCTCATCGCCTCCAGCACCGTACGCGGATCGAGCAGCCGGGGCGCCTGCACCTCGGCGGCGAACCGCGCCAGGTCGTCGGCGGTCGACACCCCGTCCTTGGCCGGCGAACCCTCCGTCGGCAGCTCCGTGTCGGCCATCCCGAGCGGTTCGAGCACGGCCTCGCGGAGGTAGTCGGCGAAGGGGATGCCGGTGGCCCTGGCGACATGGTCGCCCAGCACCTCGAACCCCGCGTTCGAGTAGAGCCGCCGGGTGCCTGGCGCGCTCGCCGCACGGTGCTCGTCGAAGGCCAGCCCGCTGGTGTGCGCGAGCAGATGCCGCACGGTGGCCCCTTCGGGCCCGGCGGGCTCGTCCAGCTCGACGGCGCCCTCCTCGTACGCCACGAGCACCGCGTACGCGGCGAGCGGCTTGGTCACGGAGGCGAGCGGAAAACGCCGCGACGTGGGCCCGTACGTCCCCGCGACGCTCCCGTCGGCGCGCACGACGACGGCCGCGGCGTGCGGCACGGGCCAGTTCTCGATCATCGCCAGGCTCTGCATGCGCACGAGCCTACTGGGCGGGTACGACATCCCCACGGGCCGCCCTGGAGGCCGTACCGGGGACCCTCCGGAGACCGTGCCGGGGGACTCTGTGGAGGCCGCACCGGGGGCCGCCGTACAGTCCGGCCGGGGGACGGGCCGGCCCCTGGCCATTCGGGCGTAAGGACTTGCTTCGAGTGCACTCCAAGGATCTAGCGTTGATGACATGACGCTGATCCAGACCAGCCCCGTACGGACAGCCCGCGTGGAGGGCTGCGCCGCCCCGCCGCCCGCGCATCCGCGCCCCAACGGCCAGGACCGCTACACGATCAGTGAGGTCGCCGCCTTCACCGGACTCACCGCGCACACCCTGCGCTGGTACGAGCGGATCGGGCTCATGCCGCACATCGACCGGTCGCACACCGGGCAGCGCCGCTTCAGCAACCGGGACCTGGACTGGCTCATGTTCGTCACCAAACTGCGGCTGACCGGGATGCCCGTCGCGGACATGGTCCGTTACGCCGAGCTTCTCCGGGTAGGCGACGACACGTTCGAGGAGCGCCAGGAGCTGCTGGAACGGACACGCCGCGATGTCCTGCGCCGGATCGCGGAGCTTCAGGACACCGTGTCCGTACTCGACCACAAGATCAGCTTTTACGCGGACGCCCGCACGGCGTCGGAGAGGTTCTGAACCCCGATGAGCGACAACAAGAGCCACAGCGCGGGTCACGGCGCGAACGACGGCAGGATCGAGAAGGTACGCCTCGGCACCGGCGGCCCGGAGGTCGGCTCCCAGGGGCTCGGCTGCATGGGCATGAGCTTCGCGTACGGGCCCACGGACGCCGACGAGGCGCGGGCCACCCTGGAGCGCGCTCTGGAGCTGGGCGTGACGCTGTACGACACGGCGGACATGTACGGGAACGGCGAGAACGAGAAGTTCCTCGCGCCGTTCGTCGGGGCGCACCGCGACGAGATCGTCCTCGCGACCAAGTTCTCGCTGGGCGTCGACCCCGAAGACCCCACCAGGCGGATCATCCGCAACGACCGGGCCTATCTGCGCGGCTGCGTGGAGGCCAGCCTCCGGCGGCTCGGCGTGGAACGGATCGACCTCTACTACATGCACCGGCGCGACACGAACGTCCCCATCGAGGAGACGGTCGGTGCCATGGCCGAGCTGATCGACGAGGGCAAGGTCAAGTACCTCGGGCTGAGCGAGGTCACCGGCGCCGAACTGCGCGCGGCCCACGCCGTGCACCCGATCACCGCGCTCCAGTCGGAGTGGTCGCTCTTCAGCCGCGACGTCGAGCGGACCGCCGTCCCGGCCGCCGCCGAGCTGGGCGTCGGGCTCGTCCCGTACTCCCCGCTCGGCCGGGGTTTCCTGACCGGCTCGTTCGTCAACGCGGAGCGCGAGCTGGGCGCCGACGACTTCCGCCGCCAGCAGCCGCGCTTCACCGGGGAGAACGCCGCCGCCAACGCCGCCCTGCTGGAGCCGGTCCGCAAGATCGCCGAGGGGCGCAACGCCACCCCGGGCCAGGTCGCCCTCGCCTGGGTGCAGCAGCGGGCGCCGCTGCACGGCCTGGCCGTCGTACCGATCCCCGGTACCCGCAGCCGCGCCAGGATCGAGGAGAACACCGCCGCGACGCATCTCATCCTCACGGAGAGCGAGCTGAGCCTGCTGGAGCCGATCGCGGCACGGGTGGCGGGCGGCCGGTACGCCGACATGAGCTCCACCTCGACCGCCCGGGAGTGACCCGCCCGGGAGCACTGCCCCTCCGGGGAGTACCCCTCCCGGGAGGGGTACTCCCCGGAGGGGCACCCGCCGCCGCGGCTCGACCACCCGCCCCGTGGCTCACGCCAGCCCCAGCGCGAACACCGCGAAGCCGGCCGCGAGCAGCCCCGCCGCCGCGCGGCGGGCCCGCGCACCGCGCGTCCCGCTCTCCCACGGCCCGTCGAAGCCGCGCGCGTACCGGCCGACGACCACCAGCAGCGTCGCGAAGAGCGGCAGCCACGTCAGCCGGGCCAGGATCCACCCGAGGGTGTCCGGCGAGGTCGTCAGCCCGGCCAGCTCGCCGGCGAAGGAGCCGGGCACGGCGACGGCGAGCATCGCCGTCTGGTGCCAGCACAGGATCGTCATCGCGGACAGGTTCACGACCACCACCGGCGCCCACAGCGCGGGCCGTGCCAGCAGCCGCCCCAGCCGGTCCCGTACCAGGATCGCCGCACCGCTCTGCGTGGCGGCGAGGGCGAGCACCAGCAGCGACGGCGGATGCGAGTTCGTACGGACCTCCCCGGGGACCCCGACCATCGACGCCGGGTAGTGGAAGACCGCCAGCAGTACGGCGAAGAGCAGCGCGCCGCCGACGAGCAGGAAACGCGCCCCGCGCCGCCCGATCCGCCCCTCGCCCCACGAGACACCGAGCTGGTACGCGAAGATCCACCCCGGCAGGACGTTCAGCACGCTCAGCCAGGACGGCATCGCCTGCGCGTACGGCCCGTACCGCAGCAGGTCGACGGCGGCGACGGAGACCAGCAGCGGGGCGGCGGCCCAGCCGCCGAGCCGGCGCGCCGCGGCGACGCAGCACGGGGTCAGCGCGGTCACGATCACGTAGATCCCCACGAACCACAGCGGCTGGATCACCAGCGTCGACGCGGTCCGCAGCGTCGTACCGGGCACCCCGAGCGCGTACAGCAGGGGCAGCAGCACCGCCCACACCGCCGTCACCCCGAGCACCGGCCTGCCCAGGCGCACCACGCGCCCGCGGAGCCAGGCGGCCGTCGTGGAGCGCCTTCCCCGGTACGAGAGGACGGAGGCGTACCCGCCGACGAGGAAGAAGATGCCGAGCATCTGGAGCACCCAGCTCACCGGGGCGAAGCCGCCGAAGGAGGTGAGGGGGCTCGCGTTGTGCAGCGCGCCGTCGGCGTCGAGCGTGAAGCCGCCGAGCAGCCAGTGTCCGGTGGGTACGGCGAGCAGCGCGAGGGCGCGGAGCCCGTCGACGGCGCGGTCGCGGGAGGCGGGGGTACGCGCCTCGATCTTCGCCACGGTCCCGGCGATCACCGGTTCTCTCCCGCCGTGAGGGCCCGCGCGCTGTCGCCGCGCGCGATGGCGGCGAAGGCGCGGAGCGAGTCCGTGCCGGGGACGAAGTAGCCGGTGTGACCGTGGGCCGTGGTGGCGGGCACCCGGCGGGCGCCGAACTCCGCGCCGGCCGGGTCGGGGCCGTGGCCCAGCCCGGCGAACTCGACGTTCGGGACCTTGGAGATCCAGTCGGACGGGTCCTTCGCCGCCCAGACGCGCGCCTCCGTACGGAGGTCGGCGACCCGGTCGGCGCGCATCCCGGGCGAGCCGCACACGACGATGTCGGTGGCGTTCACCTCGGGGGCTGCGAGCCCGCAGACCACCGAGCCGTAGCTGTGGCAGAACAGCGCGGGCTTCGCAGCCCCGGCCGCCACGAGCCCCCGGGTGAACCGCGCGAGCCGCCCGGCCCCCGCCTCGGCGAGGCCCCCGGTCGCCGCGTCCAGACCGACCCCCACCGGGGTGGTGTAACCCGCCCACGCGACGACGGCGGTACGGTCGCCGGCCGCGGCCCGCAGGGACGTGGCCATCCCGGCGGGCGTGCCGTACGGGTCCTTCGCGCGGTCGAAGCTCCCCGCGTCGATGTCCGAGCCCGGCACGACGACGGAGACATGGGGCGCGGCCGTCAGATCGCCGTACACCTCGGCCACCTGACCCCGGCCGCGCGGGTCGAAGACCAGGATCTGCCGCCCGGGCGCGGCGAGCCGCCCGTACCGGGGATCGTGCGCGGTCCGGATCGCGAGCGCGTTGGCCTCGTAGCGCAGCGCCACCGGCGCCCCGTCGAGATTGCCGACGACCGAAGGGTGACGGTGCGCCAGCTCCCGCTGCCGGCCGGGCGTCACCGTACGGAAGAACGAGGCGACGTCGCGCGGGCTCGCCGTGGCCGGATCGGGCAGCGGCCGGCCCAGCACACCGTCCGCCCGCCAGGCCGCGCTCCCCGGCGGCGGCCCGGTGACGGCCTGCTGCGCACCGCCGGAGGCCCAGCCCGCAGTGCCCCCGGCCACGGTCGTCGCCAGCGCGGCGGCGACCAGAGTCCTCTTGTAGCGGCGCATGTACGTCTCCCTCTTCCCGTCCTCGCCCGTCGAGGTGGCGAGGAGGAAGGTAGGAAGAAGGTGTACGGCCGGACGTCACACCCGGGAGCCAACTACCGCGTCATACCTGGGTAGTGGGGGTACTGGGGGCGGGCCCCGTACGGGTCGGACCTTTGTGGCGCGGGTCGGACCTTTGTGGTGCGGGGCGGGCCCGGCGCCCGGCGCGGCTCAGGCGGGCGCGTCGCCCGGGGTGACCAGGCCCGACTCGTACGCGAAGATCACGGCCTGCGCGCGGTCCCGCAGCCCGAGCTTGGAGAGCACCCGGCCGATATGGGTCTTCACCGTCTGCTCGGCGACCACCAGCCGTCCGGCGATCTCCAGGTTGGAGAGGCCGCGCGCGATCAGCTCCAGCACCTCGGTCTCCCGGGGCGTCAGCCCGCGCAGCCGCTGGCTCCGGTCCGTGCGCGGGGCGGGCCGCCGCTGGGCGAAGTCCGCGATCAGCCGGCGGGTCACGGAGGGCGCGAGCAGCGCCTCGCCGGCCGCGACGATCCGTACGGCCGCGATCAGGTCGGCCGGGGGCGCGTCCTTGAGGAGGAAGCCGGACGCGCCGGCGCGCAGCGCCTCGTACACGTAGTCGTCCACGTCGAAGGTGGTCAGCATCAGCACCTTCGGGAGGTGGATCACCCCCACCGGCGGGCTCAACAGCTCGCGGGCGGCGGCCAGTCCGTCCATCTCCGGCATCCGGACGTCCATCAGCACCACGTCCGGGTGGACGGTACGGCTGACCTCCACGCCCTTGCGGCCGTCCGGCGCCTCGCCCACCACGTCGATGTCGGACTGCGCGGACAGCAGCGCGGCGAACCCCGCGCGCACCATGGCCTGGTCGTCGACGATGATCACGCGGATGGTCAAGGGGTGTCCTCGGGGGCCGGGCCCTTCGGCGCGTTCGTGGAAGCGCCCGTCGGACCGTCGGTCAGGGGGAGGCGGGCCGCGACCCGGAAGCCGCCGTCCGGCAGCGGCCCGGTGTCCAGCGTGCCGCCGGTCAACCGTACGCGTTCGCGCATCCCGATCAGCCCGTGGCCCGTTCCGGTGGTCTCCAGCGGCGAAGTCCGTGCGACGGCAGGGCCGTTGACGATCAGTACGGTGAGCCGGTCCGGGTGGAGGACCACCGACACCCGCGTCCGCGCGCCCGGCGCGTGACGTACCACGTTGGCCAGCGCCTCCTGCACGATGCGGTATGCGGAGAGGTCCACGGCCGGCGGTACGGGCCCCAGCCGCGCCGGGAGCGACAACTCGGCGGGGACCCCCGCCCGTACGGTCGCCTCCACGAGCTGCTGCACCCGGTCGAGCCCCGGCTGCGGAGCCCGTTCGCCCTCCGTACCGTCGCTGCGGAGCACCGAGAGGAGCCGCCGCATCTCCGTCAGGGACTCCCGGGCACCGGCGGCGATCGTGGAGAACTCCTCCCGCGCGGCGTCCGGCAGCCCCTCGATCCGGTACGGCGCCGAGTCGGCCTGCACGGTGATCACCGACATGTGGTGGGCCACCACGTCGTGCAGCTCGCGCGCGATCCGGGCGCGCTCCTCCAGCAGGGTC
This sequence comes from Streptomyces sp. NPDC059092, assembly GCF_042756365.1. Classification (NCBI taxonomy): domain Bacteria; kingdom Bacillati; phylum Actinomycetota; class Actinomycetes; order Kitasatosporales; family Streptomycetaceae; genus Streptomyces; species Streptomyces sp. NPDC059092. The sequence continues at coordinate 147,130 of NZ_JBHZEJ010000009.1, read as the reverse complement.
CGCCGGGCCCGTTCCGCCTCGCTGATCGTCTCCTGCTCCACCAGTCTGCGCTGGGCGTCACCGCGTTCGCGCAGGGCGGCGCTGAGCACCAGGAAGAGCCCGCTGAGGACGAAGAGCAGCAGATGGGTGCCGTCGCTGCTGCTCTGCGAGATCAGCTCGAAGAGGAACCCGGCGAGGCCGGTGGCCAGCCAGACGGCGAGCAGGGTGCGGCGCGATTCGCGCAGCCCCAGGCAGATCATCAGCACCAGGTAGCCCACGATCACCATGGGCGGCCAGGGCCACGGCCGTCCGTCGATCCCGTCCGCGCTCAGGAGCAGGATCCCCCCGACGACATCGGCGGGGAAGATGATCCACCACGCCTGGAGCGGCCGGCTCACGGCGAGCAGCAGCGGCGCGGCCTGCGCGGCGGCCAGCGCCCCCGACCAGCCGCCGCCGAGCCGGTAGTCCTGGGTGAGCACCGTGGCGGTGACGGGCAGCAGGGTGACGGCGAAGCCGAGGAGGACCACGTAGGGGAAGAGCCGCTGCCACTGCCTGGGCGCGTGCGAGAGGAGCGGTTCGGTGGACTCCGAGGGGGTGCGCAGCGAGGCGGCGAGAGCCCACAGGGCACGGCGCGAGGAGGCGAAGTGCGGGGCCGGGGACGACGGCGGCGGGTTCGACTGCGGCGGGGACGGCGGCGGTGGCGGGGGAGCGGTACTCATGACCTGGTCAGCCTAGGCAGCCGCCGCCCGGACGGCGTCATACCGGGGAGCCGGTCCCCGTCTCATACCCAGGTATGACACCCCGCCCGCCTCCATCCGGTCCCGTACTCCCGCCCCGTACTCCTGCCTCTGTACGCGCACAGCCCTCGTCCTCCCGCCGCCGTACGCTCACAGCTCCGCCAGCAGCTCCGTCTTCTTCGCGGTGAACTCCTCGTCCGTCACCAGACCCGCCTGGTGCAGTTCCCCGAGATGCCTGATCCGGTCCGCCACATCGGCCGGGTCGCGCCGGCCCGTCGAGACCATCGCGGGGACCGGCGCCGCCACCCGCTTCGCCGCCGCGCCGCGGACCGCCTCCAGGACGGCCGCCGCGAACGGCAGCGACTCGTGGACCGGGCCGTAGCCGAGCCCGAAGACGACGGCGGCCGGGTCGTGGTCGGCCTGGCCCGCCCCGGACCCCGCCGCCCCGGACCCCGCCGCTCCGTGGCCCTCGCGCGGCAGCAGGCGCAGATATCCGTCGAAGAGCTCGGGGGAGCGCCACTCGACCCCTTCCAGCTCCGTGACGGGCAGGCGCTGGTCGCCCGCCTTCCACTTCGTGGAGGACGCGCCCGTCCAGAACCAGCGGAACAGGACGGTCTCGCCGTCGAAGGACGCCTTGCCGTCGTACGCCTTGAAGTGCCGCGGCGTCCCGGGCGCCGCGACCAGGTAACGTTCCGCGGGCTCGTCGGGCTCCGGTCCGCCGTCCGTGCCCCTGCGGCCCCCGCGCCGCAGCCACGAGGCGGTGAGCGCGGCGCGCAACTCGTCGGCGTAGTACTCGGCGAGGGTCTCGGACTCGGCGGGCAGCACCAGCCGGTACGGATCGCCGCTCTCCTTGAGCTGTCCGGCCGCGGCCTCCGTGAGCGGGTCGGCGCCCGGTCTCGGCACGGCGCGCAGCACGACCGTGCCGCGCCTGCCCGGAGCGAGCGTCACCGACGACAACGCCTCGTGCGGGATACGGCGTTCACCCAGCGCCGAGAGGAGCTTCGGCGTCCGTATTCCGCGTTCGAACCGGATGAGCACGCTGTCGCTGTCGAACTCCCAGGTGGCATGGATCCCCGCAAGCACATCACCCATGTGCCACATCGTAGGCGGCGCGCGCGCTCGCGTCGCCTGCCCAAGAGGGGGAATCTACGCGCGTCGGGCCGCGCGGGGCGCGTCGCGGTCCAGGGAAGCGGGTGGCCTACGGCCGTTGCCTATCCGGCCATCGTCTCGCCGTCGTAGGCGATGCCGCTCCGGCACGACCCGGCGGTGTCCGCGCACGTCACCGCGCGGTACGAACCGACGCCGATGTCCGCGAAGTTGTCCAGGCTCTCGGTGCCCGGCTCGAAGTAACCGGCGTGGCCGGCCGCGCCCCCCGCCGAGAGCACCCGGGCGCCGAACGCCCGGGTCACCGGGTCCGCGCCGTGGCCGAGCCCGCCGACGGCGAGGTACGGCACGTCCTGGATCCAGTCGTCACGGTCCCGCATGGCCCACACATGGGCGCGGGTCCCGAGCTGCGCGGCGTTCTCGACGCGCATCCCGGGACTGCCCGCGACGGCGACGTCCGTGACCCGGGCGGGCAGGGAGCGCGCGGCGACCCCGCACACCACGGAGCCGTAGCTGTGGCAGAAGAGCGAGACCTCCGACCGGCCGGGCAGGGCGGCGGTGAGCGCGGTGAGCCGTACGGCGCCGTCCTCGGCGAGCTTGCCGATGGCCGCGTCCACGCCGAGGCCGGCGGGCGAGGTGTAGTCGGCCCAGGCGATGACGGCGGTACGGGTGCCGGGGTCGGCCTTGCGTTCGGCGGAGTACAGCGACTCGGCCATGCCCGCGGTCGCCGAGAACCAGCGGTCCGAACGCTCGAAGGTCAGGACGTTCGTGTCGACCCCGGGCACGACGAGGGAGACGCGCTGGGCGCGGTCGAGATTGCCCAGGACCTCGGCGATCCGGCCCTGGCCCGACGGGTCGAACGCGAGGATCTGCCGGTCGCCGCTGAGCAGTGACTCGTACCGGTGCATGCGGCGGCCCGCGAGTTGACGGCCGTCGCTCGACAGCCTGCTGTCCTGCATCCGGCCCTCCTCGGCCGTGCGGGCCTGGGCCAGCGCGATCCGGTTGGCGCGGTAGCGGAGGGTGACCGGGGCGCCGTTGAGATTGCCGACCGCGAGCGGATACCGGGACGCGAGCCGTGACTGCTGCCCGCTGTCGAGGGACGCGAAGAAGGCGGTCAGCGTCTTGGCGGGCCCGGTCGGGTCGGGCAGGTGACGGGCGCCTATACGGCCCCGCTCCCAGGCACTGAAGGCGGCTGTCAAGGGCTCGCCGGGACCGCGCTGGTGCTGTACGGCGGTCCATCCGGTCGTCGCCAGCATCACGAAGACGACGGCGAGGGCGAGCAGCGCGCGCCACGCGCTCAGAGTGGGGGAGGAGTCGAAGGAAGTCACTGCTCCTCAGCCTAGAGTGCGCGCGGGGGGCCTCGCGACGAGCGTGAGACAGATCACCGGCCGTGCGGGATTGAACCGACGGTAACCTCACCGAACGTGCGGTGGGGCGCACACTCCGGAGCGCGGCTCGGCGTGGGGGCGTGTGCCCGCACGGCCTCAACGGCGGGCGCGAGCCTTCCGGGATGTTCGCCCGAACGGCCCTTGCGGATCGCGCGACGGTGTGGGTGGCCGAGCCCTGGAGCTAGGCCCCGCCCTACGGGCGGACGGCGCTACTTTCGAAACACGCCCTAGCGCCAGTCGTCCCTCAGGAGCCGCGGGGTGAGGTGGTCGAGATACGCCTCGGTCAGCCGGCCCAGCCCCGCCACGCTGCAGTCCTCGCCCTGGCTCCAGAGCCGCCCGGTGGCCCGCATCACGCCGGTGAACGCGGCGACCGCGACCCGGGGCCTCGGATCGGCGTCGACGTCCAGGCCCTCCCGGTCCGCGATGAGCCGGGCGACCCCGTCCTCCAGGTCCGAGGAGCGGCGCAGATGGGTGGCGAGCAGAGCCGGGGTCGACTCGATCATCCGGTACGACCGCATGTACAGCTCCACGGTCACGACGGACTCGATGGTGTCCCCCACGCTGCCCCAGACGGACGAGACCGCGTTGCGCATCGCCTCGAACGGGCCTTCCGTACCGGGCCGGGCGCGCAGTGCCTCGACGAAGCGGGACTCCACCACGTCCACCATGGCGAAGGCCACGTCCTCCTTGCTGGCGAAGTAGCGGAAGAACGTGCGCTGGGAGACCTCCACCGCCTCCGCGATCTCGTCGACGGTGGTCCGCTCGTACCCCTGCGTGGTGAACAGTTCGAGCGCCACACGGAGCAGGGAATCCCGGGTGCGTTGTTTCTTGCGGGCGCGCAGTCCGCCGGTCACCGCGGAGACCTCACTCTCACTCGGGGAGCTGGGAGCTCACTCGGGAGTAACATGACAGTTGCTGTCTTGTGAAATGGTTTGTCAACTGTCAGTCGCTGACACTACTTTCTGCGGTATGACTAGTCAGACCACTGTCGACAAGGCGCCACCGAGCCCGGAACCCGCGGAACCTCTGGGCCCGACGCCCTCCAAGGGGCGGCGCGGCCACCCTTGGCTGACTCTCTTCTCCGTGGCCATCGGCGTCATGATGGTGGCGCTCGACGGCACCATTGTCGCCATCGCGAACCCGGCCATCAAAACCGACCTCGGTGCGTCGTTCGCCGATGTCCAGTGGATCACCAACGGCTACTTCCTCGCGCTCGCCGTGGCACTGATCACCGCGGGCAAGCTGGGCGACCGCTTCGGTCACCGGCAGACCTTCCTGATCGGCGTCGCCGGCTTCGCCGCCGCCTCCGGGGCCATCGGGCTCTCCCACAGCATCTCCCTGGTGGTCACCTTCCGGGTGCTCCAAGGGCTCTTCGGCGCCCTGCTGATGCCGGCCGCGCTCGGTCTGCTCCGGGCCACCTTCCCGGCCGAGAAGCTCAACATGGCCATCGGCATCTGGGGCATGGTCATCGGCGCCTCGACCGCCGGCGGACCGATCCTCGGCGGCGTGCTGGTCGAGCATGTGAGCTGGCAGTCCGTCTTCTTCATCAACGTGCCGGTGGGCGTGATCGCCCTCGTGCTCGGCACGCTGATCCTGCTCGACCACCGTGCCAGGAACGCGCCGAGGTCCTTCGACATCCTCGGCATCCTGCTGCTCTCCGTCGCCATGTTCGCCCTGGTGTGGGCGATCATCAAGGCCCCCGAGTGGGGCTGGGGCGCGGGGATGACCTGGATCTTCATCGTCGTGGCGGTGGTCTGCTTCGGCGGATTCGCCTACTGGGAGACGAAGGTCAGGGAACCGCTCGTCCCGCTGGCGCTCTTCCGCTCCGTACCGCTCTCCGCCGGTGTGGTGCTGATGGTCCTCATGGCCATCGCCTTCCTGGGCGGGCTCTTCTTCGTCACCTTCTACCTCCAGAACGTGCACGGCATGAGCCCGATCGACGCCGGTCTCCATCTGCTGCCGCTCACCGGCATGATGATCGTGGGATCGCCGCTCGCCGGACTCCTGATAACCAAGGTGGGCCCCCGGATCCCGCTGGCCGGCGGCATGGTGTTCACGGCCGCGGCCATGTTCGGCATGTCCACCCTGGAGACGGACACCAGCAGCCTCACCATGTCCGTCTGGTTCGCCATGCTCGGCTTCGGCCTCGCCCCCGTGATGGTCGGCGCGACCGAGGTCATCGTGGGCAACGCGCCGATGGAGCTGTCCGGGGTGGCCGGCGGCATCCAGCAGTCCGCCATGCAGATCGGCGGCAGCCTCGGTACGGCCGTACTCGGCGCCGTGATGGCCTCGAAGGTCTCCAGCGACCTGCCGGGCAACTGGACGGCCGCCGGGCTGCCCCCGCTGACCGCCGCCCAGGCTGGACCGGCGACCGAGGCCGTCCAGGTCGGCGCGGCCCCGGTGACCGCGGACATGCCGCCCGCGGTCGCCCAGCAGATCACCACCGTCGCGCACGACACCTTCATGTCCGGCATGAGCCTGGCCAGCCTGGTCGCGGCCGGGGTCGCGGCCGTGGCGGTCCTCGTCGCCCTGCTGACGAAGCGCGGCGACAACGCGGACGCGGCGGGCGGCGGGGTGCACATCTGACGTCAGCCGCCGGGTGACCCGGCGTCAATTCCACGCCCACGACAGCCCCGCCGGAAGGTTCCGGCGGGGCTGTCGCCTATTCGGGTGGCGGGCGGCCACACCCCTTCCGGCGGCCCTCGGCCGCAGGTCAGAGTGGTGGTGCCGGGGTCGCAGCACGCGACCCGGGCACCACACGAATCACGACTGACACGACACGAGCGCGACACACAGCACGACACAACACCCAGCACGACACGGCACGACACAACACCCAGCACGACCTGACCGACACGACACGACACACGGGGGCAAGACCGACATGACTCAGCCGCGTACCACCACGACCACCTTCCGCCGTACGACCGCGACCGTCGGCGCCGCCGTCGGGGCGCTCACCCTCGCCGTCCTGCTGCCCCGGACCGTCACCGCGGCGCCGGCCGCCCCGGCCGCGCCGCCACGCCTCGGGGCGTGCGCGGCGGGCGAGCTGTGTCTGTGGGCGAAGGACGACTTCAAGGGCGCCCGGCAGACCCACGAACTCTCCGGGACCGACATCGACAGTTGTGTGCCCCTCCCGGAGGGCACCACCGCCCACTCCCTCGCCAACCGCACCGGCCGGCCCGTGACGACGTACCAGTCGGGCACCTGCGGGGAGACCGGGGAGTTCGAGACCTACCCCGGCACCGGCACCTGGCTGCCCAGTTCGCCGTACCGGGTGAGGGCCTTCAAGATCTGGGAGCGATGACCGGGCTCCGCCGTACGCCGAAGGGCGGCGGACCCCTTCCGGCCCCGCCGCCCTCCGTACGTTCCTGCGCGCGCCCTTGGTCAGGCGTCGCCGCCCGCCGCGCCCGGGTCCGCCGCCCCCGCGTCCAGGAGCTGGTAGCGGTCCACCGCCTGCTTCAGCGCGGAACGGTCGACCTTGCCCTCCCTGGCCAGCTCGGTGAGGACCCCCAGCACGATCGACTGCGCGTCGATGTGGAAGAAGCGGCGGGCCGCGCCCCGCGTGTCCGCGAAGCCGAAGCCGTCCGCACCCAGCGACTGGTACGTACCGGGCACCCAGCGCGCGATCTGGTCCGGCACGGAACGCATCCAGTCGGAGACCGCCACGAACGGGCCCTGCGCGTCGGAGAGCTTGCGCGTCACGTAGGGGACGCGCTGCTCCTCCTCCGGGTGCAGCAGATTGTGCTGCTCCACCTCGACCGCCTCACGGCGCAGCTCGTTCCAGGACGTCGCCGACCAGACGTCCGCCCGGACGTTCCACTCCTCGGCGAGGATCCGCTGCGCCTCCACCGCCCACGGCACGGCCACGCCGGACGCCATGATCTGCGCCGGGATCTCGCCCCGGTCGCCCCGCCGGTAGCGGTGGATGCCCTTGAGGATGCCGTCGACATCGACGTCATCGGGCTCGGCGGGGTGCCGGATCGGCTCGTTGTAGACGGTGAGGTAGTAGAAGACGTCCTCGCTCTCCGGGCCGTACATCCTGCGCAGGCCGTCCCGGACGATGTGCGCGATCTCGTAACCGAAGGCCGGGTCGTAGGCGACACAGGCCGGGTTGGTCGAGGCCAGCAGATGCGAGTGGCCGTCGGCGTGCTGGAGCCCCTCGCCGGTCAGCGTCGTCCGGCCGGCGGTCGCGCCCAGGACGAAACCGCGCGCGAGCTGGTCGGCCATCTGCCAGAACTGGTCGCCGGTCCGCTGGAAACCGAACATCGAGTAGAAGACGTACACCGGGATCAGCGGCTCGCCGTGCGTGGCGTACGCGGAGCCCGCCGCGATCAGCGACGCCGTGCACCCCGCCTCGGAGATGCCGTCGTGCAGCATCTGCCCGGTCGGCGACTCCTTGTACGCGAGCAGCAGCTCACGGTCGACGGACTCGTACTGCTGGCCCAGCGGGTTGTAGATCTTGGCGCTCGGGAAGAACGAGTCCATCCCGAACGTGCGGTACTCGTCGGGCGCGATCAGCACGAAGCGCCTGCCGATCTCCTTGTCCCGCATCAGGTCCTTGAGGAGCCGGACGAACGCCATGGTGGTGGCGATCGACTGCTGGCCGGAGCCCTTCCTGACCGCCGCGTAGGCCTTGTCGTCGGGGAGCGCCAGCGGCTTCGCCCGGACGACCCGGGTCGGTACGTACCCGCCCAGCGACCGGCGCTGGTCGTGCATGTACTGGATCTCCTCCGAGTCCCTGCCCGGGTGGTAGTACGGCGGCAGCCCGTCCTCCAGCTGGCCGTCGGTGATCGGCAGGTGCAGCCGGTCCCGGAAGCCCTTGAGGTCGGCGACGGTGAGCTTCTTCATCTGGTGGGTCGCGTTGCGGCCCTCGAAGTTCGGCCCCAGCGTCCAGCCCTTGACGGTCTGCGCCAGGATCACCGTGGGCTGGCCCTGGTGGGCCTTGGCCGCCGCGTACGCCGCGAAGACCTTCCGGTGGTCATGCCCGCCGCGCCCGAGGTGCAGGATCTGGTCGTCGGTCATGTTCTCGACCATGGCGCGCAGCCGCTGGTCGTCGCCGAAGAAGTGCTCGCGGATGTACGCGCCGGTCTCGGTGGCGTACGTCTGGAACTGCCCGTCCGGCGTGGTGTTCAGCCGGTTGACGAGCACGCCGTCGCGGTCCTGGGCCAGCAGCGGGTCCCACGAGCGGTCCCAGACCAGCTTGATGACGTTCCAGCCCGCGCCGCGGAACTGGGACTCCAGCTCCTGGACGATCTTGCCGTTGCCGCGTACAGGGCCGTCGAGGCGCTGGAGGTTGCAGTTCACGACGAAGGTCAGGTTGTCCAGACCCTCACGGGCGGCGATGGAGAGCTGCCCCAGGGACTCGGGCTCGTCCATCTCGCCGTCGCCCAGATAGGCCCACACGTGGGAGCCGGAGGTGTCGGCGATACCGCGCGCCTCCATGTAGCGGTTCATCCGGGCCTGGTAGATCGCGCCGAGCGGGCCGAGCCCCATCGAGACGGTCGGGAACTCCCAGAAGTCCGGCATCAGGCGCGGATGCGGATAGCTGGACAGCCCGTACGGCGCCTTCGACTTCTCCTGGCGGAACGCGTCGAGCTGCGTCTCGCTGAGGCGGTCCAGCAGGAAGGCGCGGGCGTAGATCCCGGGGGAGGCGTGGCCCTGGAAGAAGATCTGGTCGCCGCCGTCACCGCCGTCCTTGCCCCGGAAGAAGTGGTTGAAGCCCACGTCGTACAGGGAGGCGGAGGAGGCGAACGTGGCGATGTGGCCGCCGACGCCGATCCCCGGGCGCTGGGCACGCGAGACCATGACCGCGGCGTTCCAGCGTGTCGCGTTGAGGACCTTGCGCTCGATCTCCTCGTTGCCGGGGAAGAACGGCTCGTCCTTGGTGGCGATGGTGTTGACGTAGTCCGTACTGCGCATCTCGGGAACGGCCACGCGCTTCTCGCGCGCCCGCTCGATCAGCCGGAGCATCAGATACCGGGCACGCTCGCGGCCCCGCTCGTCGACAGCGGCGTCGAGTGAGTCGAGCCACTCCTGGGTTTCTTCGGGGTCGAAGTCCGGGACCTGGCTGGGAAGGCCGCCAATGATGATCGGATTGCGATCGGATCCGGGAGCCACGCTTGTCCTTCGCTGGTCGGGTCGTGTCGTGCCCCGCACGGCATCGATGCGGTGCACTCCGTCGGGATACTGCTCCTGCGCGGGGGTACGTACGCCGCATCCATCGTGCTACCGCGACGACGGAAACGTCATCTCTACCGAGGGGTAACCCGGATTCCCCAGGATATTCCTGGGTCCGGAGCCGCTCGGGACGGGTTCCCGCGACCATCAAATCGCAATTTTACGCCCATCCCGACCATCCGTTTCGTTCGGTCGTTCGGGCCGGATTGACGTACCGAAACGGCATAACATGGCAAAGAAGGAGGAAACGTGTGGCCCGGGTCACGCGCGGCAGGGTCGAAGTGACTGGAGATGCGGCGAAGGCGCCCGGAACGTCACCGTTTCGGCGGTCTCGGCGGCCGGGTACTTGCGCGATCCGCCCCGCCCGTGTGGACTACGGCCAACGCCCCGCGTACGCGCGCGGCCCGAAGCGTTTATTCGAAACATGATCAGGAGGCAATCCGTGAGCGCGACCGCGGACCACGCGGAGGAACGAACCAACCTTGCCGCGAGGCTTGGGTTCGAACCCGGACAGGTGGTCCAGGAGATCGGCTACGACGACGACGTCGACCAGGATCTCCGCGAGTCCATCGAGGCCATCACCGGCCAGGATCTTGTCGACGAGGACTACGACGACGTGGCCGACGCCGTCGTCCTGTGGTTCCGTGACGAGGACGGCGACCTTACGGACGCGCTGGTGGACGCCATCGGTTTGATCGAGGACGGCGGAGTGATCTGGCTGCTGACGCCCAAGACCGGCCGTGATGGCTACGTCGAACCGAGCGACATCAACGAGGCGTCCCAGACCGCCGGCCTGTCCCAGACCAAGAGCATCAACGCGGGCAAGGACTGGACCGGCAGCCGGCTCGTCACGCCCAAGGCGGCGAAGAGCAAGCGCTGACCCCCGCGCCGCCTCGGGCGCGCAATGAAGCGGTAGCCCCTCGTGCCACCACCGGCACCAGCGGCGCGACCATGAAAGCCCCCGCCGATCTCGTCGGCGGGGGCCTTTGCGTACGCCCGGGTCCACCGGTCCCCGGGTCCGCCGATCCCGTCGGCGGGCGGTTTTGCGTAGGCTCGGACGCACACAGGCGTGTGGGCCTGATGCCGCCCCTGGCATCAGGACCGCTCCGCCGAGCCCTTCGAAAGGACGTGCATCCATGGCGATCGAGGTCGGCACCCCTGCCCCGGACTTCGAGCTGAAGGACAACCACGGGCGGACCGTGCGGCTGTCCGACTTCCGCGGGGCCGACGCGGCCGGCGGCGCCAAGAACGTGGTGCTGCTCTTCTACCCCTTCGCCTTCACCGGTGTGTGCACGGGCGAGCTCTGTGCCCTGCGTGACGAGCTGCCCTCGTTCGTCAACGACGACACCCAGCTGCTCGCCGTCTCGAACGACTCCATCCACACCCTGCGGGTCTTCGCCGAGCAGGAGGGCCTGGAGTACCCGCTGCTGTCGGACTTCTGGCCGCACGGCGAGGTCTCGCGCGCGTACGGCGTCTTCGACGAGGAGAAGGGGTGCGCCGTGCGCGGCACCTTCGTCATCGACAAGGAGGGCGTCGTGCGCTGGAGCGTCGTCAACGCCCTGCCCGACGCCCGGGACCTCGACGAGTACGTCAAGGCCCTCGCGTCGCTCTGACGCGGCGTCCCGTACATCCCGTACAGAGCGACGTCCCGGGCTGAACGCGACACCCCGTACCGGGCGCGACATCCCGTACCGAGCGCCGAAAACGCGCCGTGGCCGGGAACCGGTCACTAGGATCCAGTCGTTGATCGGATGCCAACGCTTCACACCATAGGGAGGACTCGTGGGAGTCAGCCTCAGCAAGGGCGGAAACGTCTCGCTGACCAAGGCCGCGCCCAACCTGACCGCGGTCACCGTGGGTCTGGGCTGGGACGTACGCAGCACCACCGGCAGTGACTTCGACCTCGACGCCAGCGCCCTGCTGACGAACGCCGAGGGCAAGGTCACCGTCGACGGCAACTTCATCTTCTTCAACAACCTCAAGAGCCCCGACGGCTCCGTCGAGCACACCGGTGACAACCTCACCGGTGAGGGCGAGGGAGACGACGAGGCGATCAAGGTCAATCTGGCCACGGTCCCCGCCGACGTCGAGAAGATCGTCTTCCCCGTCTCGATCTACGAGGCCGAGAGCCGCCAGCAGTCCTTCGGACAGGTGCGCAACGCGTTCATCCGCGTGGTGAACCAGGCCGACAACAACGAGCTGGCGCGTTACGACCTGAGCGAGGACGCCTCGACGGAGACCGCGATGGTCTTCGGCGAGCTGTACCGCAACGGTGCGGAGTGGAAGTTCCGCGCCATCGGCCAGGGGTACGCCTCGGGTCTGCGCGGCATCGCCCAGGACTTCGGCGTCAACGTCTGACCGGCCAGGCCCCTCCGTAACGTCGTACTTCGCACGTCCGTACCTCCGTCTCCGGCGCCGCACCTTCCGTGCGGCGCCGGACGCGTACCGGGTTCGTACCGGTCCTGGAGAGTGGGTGTGCGCATACGGGCGGGGACGGCATGATCTCGGTACGGGCACGAACGGCATGTCCGGGTACGGATCGGGCAGGACGTCAGGCGCGTCCCGCCTGTCAGCACGGCACGAACATCACCTCGGGGAGGACTCACCATCATGGGCGTCACACTCGCCAAGGGGGGCAATGTCTCCCTCTCCAAAGCCGCACCCAACCTCACCCAGGTGTTGGTCGGGCTCGGCTGGGACGCCCGCTCCACCACCGGAGCGGACTTCGACCTCGACGCCAGCGCGCTGCTCTGCCAGTCAGGGCGCGTACTCGGCGACGAATTCTTCATCTTCTACAACAACCTGACGAGTCCCGAAGGCTCCGTCCAGCACACCGGGGACAACCTGACGGGTGAGGGCGAGGGCGACGACGAATCGCTGATCGTCGATCTCTCCCAGGTTCCGGCCCACTGCGACAAGATCGTTTTTCCGGTCTCGATCCATGACGCCGACAATCGCGGCCAGACGTTCGGCCAGGTCGCCAACGCCTTCATCCGGGTCGTCAACCAGGCCGACGGCGAGGAACTCGCCCGCTACGACCTCAGCGAGGACGCCTCCACGGAAACGGCGATGATCTTCGGTGAGTTGTACCGGTACGGCGGCGAATGGAAGTTCCGGGCCGTGGGACAGGGGTACGCGTCGGGCCTGCGGGGCATCGCTCTAGACTTCGGGGTCAACGTTTCGTAAAGCAGTACGCTGCGCGGGGGAAAACCCGTTAATCACCAGATGGGGTAGCCAGTGATCCTGAAAACCTTCGGCTGGTCGTTCGCCATCACGGCGATCGGCCTGGCCTTCGCGGCCTGGCAGTGGGGGTGGGAGGCGTTCGGGATCGTACTGATCCTGTCGATCCTTGAGATCTCGCTCTCCTTCGACAACGCGGTCGTCAACGCCGGGATCCTGAAGAAGATGAATGCCTTCTGGCAGAAGATCTTCCTCACCGTCGGCATCCTCATCGCCGTGTTCGGTATGCGACTGGTCTTCCCCGTCGTCATCGTGGCCATCAGCGCCAAGGTCGGGCCGATCGAGGCCGTCCAACTGGCCATGGACAACCCCGGCCGCTACGAGGACCTGGTCACCGACGCCCACCCGGCGATCGCCGCCTTCGGTGGCATGTTCCTGCTGATGATCTTCCTGGACTTCATCTTCGAGGACCGGGACATCAAGTGGCTCGCCTGGCTGGAGCGCCCGCTGGCCAAGCTCGGCAAGGTCGACATGCTGTCGGTCTGCGTCGCGCTGATCGTCCTGCTGGTCACGGCCATGACCTTCGCGACCAACGCGCACACCAGTACCGGGTACGCGGACAAGTCGGCCACCGTACTGCTGGCCGGGATCGCCGGTCTGATCACGTATCTCATCGTCGGCGGCCTCTCCAGCTACTTCGAGGACAAACTCGAAGAGGAGGAGGAGCGCGAGCACGAGGAGGAGGAAAAGGCCAAGGCCGAGGGCAAGCAGGTCTCCGCGGTCGGCCTGGCCGGCAAGGCGGCGTTCTTCCTCTTCCTGTACCTGGAAGTCCTGGACGCGTCCTTCTCCTTCGACGGTGTGATCGGCGCCTTCGCCATCACGAACCACATCTTCTGGATGGCGCTGGGTCTCGGCATCGGCGCGATGTACGTCCGTTCGCTGACGGTGTACCTGGTCCGCCAGGGCACCCTGGACGACTATGTCTACCTGGAGCACGGCGCGCACTACGCGATCGGTGCGCTGGCCGCGATCCTGCTCATCACCATCGAGCACTCCATCAACGAGATCATCACGGGTCTGGTCGGGGTCATTCTCATCGCGGCCTCCTTCTGGTCCTCCGTGCGCCGTAACAAGGCGCTCGAAGCGGAAGGCGGCGGCAAGGACCCCGACGGGGACAAGACGGCGCTCCACGTCTGAGCGCATGCTCCGGTGAGCCCTCCCGTGAGCCGGTGCTCAGGGGTGTGACACGGAGCGGATCCAGGGAACCCTGTTGAACGGGGCGGCCAAGAGGCGGGAGCCTACCGGTCGCCCCGTTCTTCCGTGCCGATATGACGGTTTGTTGGCGAGTAGACGTCAAGTGGACGACAGAAGTGGGGTGGGGGCATGGCCTTCTGGGACAACCTGTGGCAAGGGCAAAGGGCATCGCAATTCGATTCGGGCAGCGCGTCCAACTCCATCGAGCTGACCAAACGGCGCCCGACGATCTCGCTCTCGAAGCAGGGCGCGGCGACCGGCAATCTCCGGGTGAACCTCTCCTGGCAGATGCGCACCTCCGACATCGGGGAGCGCTCGCGCCAGAGCGGCAAGCTCCTGGGCAACCCGCTCAAGCTCTTCAAGCCCGAGGTCGTCCAGGCCCATACGCAGGGCGTGGTCAACGTCGACCTGGACCTCGGCTGCATGTACGAACTGATGGACGGCAGCAAGGGCGTCGTCCAGCCCCTGGGCAACTTCCTCGGGGACCTCAACGACCCGCCGTACGTCAAGCTCAGCGGCGACGACCGGTTCGGGGCGGGCTCGGGGGAGACCGTCTATGTCAATCTCGACAACCGGGACGAGATCAAGCGCCTGCTGTTCTTCGTCTACATCTACGACCAGACGCCCGCGTTCAACCGTACGCACGCGCATGTGACGCTCTACCCGAGCAACGGCCCGCGGATCGAGATAGACCTCGACGACGACGAGCCGCAGGCCCGGTCCTGCGCGGTGTTCTCGCTCCAGAACGTCAAGGGCGATCTGGTCGTGCGCCGCGAGGTGAAGTACGTGTACGGCTTCCAGGCCGAGCTGGACCGGCTGTACGGCTGGGGCCTCCAGTGGGGCCGCGGCTACAAGGCGAAGACCTGAGGCGGCCTTGAGCCGGAAGGACCGGTGCGGGCGCCCCGGACGGCCGGTGGGCCGTCCGGCCGCCGGTGGACCGTCGCCGGGCGGGCTACTGGTGGGCGAACTGCGGGCCCATCGGAGGCAGCCGGAAGTGCGGGTCCGGGGCGGGCGCCGCGGCCGCGGCCGGCTGCGGATAGCCGTACGCGGGCTGCGGGTGCGGCGCCGACACGGGCTGCGGATAGCCGTAGGGCGGCTGGGCCGAGGGCAGGTCGGGCTGCGGATAGCCGTACGCGGGAGGCAGCACCGGGGGCGGCGGGAGCTGGGCCGCGGGCCGGGTGGCCGCCGTGGCGTCAGGACCCGCGTGGACCACGGTGTCGGCGCCGGGGTCGGTGAAGACCGTGCTTTCTTCCGGCTCGGCCGTCCCGTCGGCCTCCTCCGCCCCTTCGGTGTCGTCGACCGAGATGCCGAACGCGGTGGCGAGGCCGATCAGCCCGGTCGGATACCCCTGGCCCACGGCGCGGAACTTCCAGGAGTCCCCGCGCCGGTACAGCTCGCCGCAGATGATCGCGGTCTCCTCGCCGGTCTCCGGCTGGACGTCGAAGACGGCCAGCGGCTCCCCGTCGGCCGCGCCCGCGTCGTACAGCATGATCCGCAGATCGCTCACATGCTGGAAGCTCGCGCCGTCCGAGGAGGCGGCCAGCACGACCGACTCGACGGAAGGGTCGAGCGCGGTGAGGTCCGCCTCGACCGAGTCGGTCAGCCACTCGCCGAGCTGCTTCTTGGGCAGCCTGCGCACCACCCCGGACGGATGCCTCGGCTGGTTGTAGAAGACGAAGTCCTCGTCCGACCTGACCCGGCCGCCGGAGCCGAGCAGCAGCGCCGAGGCATCCACGTCCGGCACCCCGGCGCCGGGCGACCAGCGCAGCACGGCTCGTACGGCCATGGCGTCGAGGGGGACGTTCGAGCCCTTGAGCATCGCGTGCGTCATACCGGCCATCCTGCCTTCCCACCGCCCACGGGGACAACGTGGCGGCCCCTCCGCCACGTTCCGTCCTGCCGGCCGTACGACCGGTACGCCGGTGGAACCACCGAGAAGCAGACGAGTTACCAGGATTTCATGCGCCCGGGGAACTCTTGACACCCGCCCATACGTACTATTACCGGCCACATGACCAACGGGCCATTATGGCGGTACGGGGGATCTACATGCGTCATTTCGGGCATATCCCGCCCGCTGCCCGCAAGGGCCTGTTCCACCAGGAACCGTGCGAGTTCACCGCCGGGTCCCCTGCCAGGCTGCTCTCGGCCGCGCTCGGGGCCACCCTCTACAGCCCGGCGACCCGGCCCCGGCTGGCGGACGACGTACGGAAGCTGGCCGGGCGCGGAGTCGTCTCCATGGTGCTCTGCCTGGAGGACTCCATCCACGACGCCGAGGTCGAGGATGCCGAGGCCAATCTGGTCCGCCAGTTCGCCGACCTCGACGAGCGGGGCGCCGAGACGCCGCTGCTCTTCGTCCGCGTCCGCGAACCGGACCAGATCCCCGACCTCGTCCGGCGCCTGGGCGGCTCGGTCCGGCTGCTGTCCGGATTCGTACTCCCCAAGTTCACCGAGGAGCGCGGCACCGCCTTCCTGGAGGCCCTGGCCGAGGCGGAGGCCGCCTGCGGGCGCACGCTCTACGCCATGCCCGTCCTCGAATCACCCGAACTGCTCCACCTGGAGACCAGGACGGAGACGCTCACCGGGATCGCCAACGCGGTCGACAAGTACCGCGAACGGGTCCTCGCGCTCCGCCTGGGCGTCACCGACTTCTGCTCGGCGTACGGACTGCGCCGGTCGCCCGACATGACGGCGTACGACGTACGGATCGTCGCCGGGGTCATCGCGGACGTCGTCAACGTCCTCGGCCGCGCCGACGGCACCGGCTTCACGATCACCGGCCCCGTCTGGGAGTACTTCCGGCTCCAGGAACGCATGTTCAAACCGCAGCTCCGCCGCAGCCCCTTCCTCGAAGGGCGCGCCGAGGAGCTGCGCACGGCCCTGATCGAGCACGACCTCGACGGCCTGCTGCGCGAGATCGAACTCGACCGCGCCAACGGGCTCATGGGCAAGACGTGCATCCACCCGTCGCACGTCCCGCCCGTACACGCGCTCTCGGTCGTCAGCCACGAGGAGTTCAGCGACGCCCAGGACATCCTGCGCCCCGAACGGGACGGCGGCGGGGTGCTGCGCTCCGCGTACACGAACAAGATGAACGAGGTGAAGCCCCACCGCGCCTGGGCCGAGCGCACCCTGCTGCGGGCCGAGGTCTTCGGCGTCGCCCGCGAGGACGTCGGCTTCGTGGAGCTGCTGACGGCCGGACTCGCCCAGTGAGCGGGCAGGGACGGACGCGCGGACCACGGCGCACCCTCACCACCACTACGAAGATCACGGACACCGAGGAGAACACCGGCATGGTCTGGTCGGGCACATGGGTCGCCGAGCGGCTGGGCATCGAGCTGACCGGCGACGACGGGCTGCGGGACCTGCTCGGTCTCGCCCTGCGCCGCAACCCCAAGCGCGCCCACCTCCTCGTCTCGAACGTGCTGGGCAAGCACGTGCCGCAGAGCCCCGCCGTCGTCCACGGAACGGGCGTCGAACTGGGCGAGCGCGTACGGGAGCTGCTGGGCCCTGAGGTCGCGCGGGCGGTGGTGCTCGGTTACGCCGAGACCGCGACCGGGCTCGGTCACGCGGTCGCCGACGGCGTACGCGAAGCCCCGTACCTGCACTCCACGCGGCGCCCGGTCGCGGGCGTCGCGCGCGCGGGCGGCTTCGAGGAGTCCCACTCGCACGCCACCTCCCACCTGCTGCTGCCCGAGGACCCCGGGCTGCTGGCCTCGGCCGGTCCGCTGGTCCTCGTCGACGACGAGTTCTCCACCGGCAACACCGTCCAGAACACGATCCGCGCCCTGCACGACCGCTATCCCCGGCACTGGTACGTGATCGTCGCCCTGGTCGACATGCGGTCGCCGGCCGATCAGGGGCGGCTCGCCGAGTTCGCCCAGGAGATCGGGGCACGCGTCGACCTCGTCACCCTGGCCTCCGGTACGGTCCGGCTCCCGGAGGGCGTCCTGGCGAAGGGCCAGGAGCTGGTGGCACGGCACGAGACGCCGGTGGCTGCGCCTGTGCCGGTGGCCGTTCCCGCGCCCATGCCTGTGCCTGTGCCGGGGCAGCGTGCGGCGGCCGGTACGTCCGAGCGCGCGTCCGGGCCGGCCAGGGTCGCCCTGGAGTGGCCCGCAGGAGTCCCGGACGGCGGCCGGCACGGCTTCACCCCGGCCCACCGGGCGGAGCTGGAGACGGCGCTGCCCGCGATGGCGCGCGCCCTCGCCGCCGAACTGGGCGACGCCCGGCGCGTCCTCGTCCTCGGCTTCGAGGAGCTGATGTACGCGCCGCTGCGGCTGGCCGGGGAGCTGGAGCGTACGTACGCGGCCGGCGAGGCAGGGCCGCAGGCGGGCACGGAGGCGGCCCCGGACGTGCGCGCGGCGGCGCGCCCCGACGGGCGTCCCGAGGCGCGCCCCGAGGTGCGCTACTCCACCACGACGCGCTCGCCCGTGCTGGCCGTGGACGACCCCGGCTACGCGATACGCAGCCGCCTCGTCTTCCCCGCCCACGACACCGACGCCTTCCCTGGGGGTGAGGAGAACGGCGCCGACCGGTACGCGTACAACGTCGCGGGCGGCGGCTTCGACGCCGTCGTCGCCGTGGTCGACTCCGTCGCGGACACCCCCGCGCTGCACGTCGCCGACGGCCTGCTCGCCCGCCTCGCCGAGCACACGCCCCGCGTGCTCCTGGCGGTCGTCCCCTCGTACGTACCCGCTCCCGGCCCGGAGGCTCCCGGCCCGGAGAAGCACCTCTCAGAACGGCAGGACCCCCTCATGCTGCCCGAACCCCTCCGGGGCCCCGCCTTCTCCTCGTACGCCCCGCAGGACGTGGGCTGGCTCCTCCAGGACCTCTCCGACGTCGAGCTGGAAGCCCCGATCGAGGAGCGCGAGGAGGCCATCCAGAACGGGGGCGCGCACTACGCCGAGTCCCTGCCCGTCGAGTACCAGCCGAGCGAGCGGTACCAGGAGCTGTTCGCCGCCGCCCTGGAGATCTCGGCGGCCCGGGTCGCCCAGGCCGTCGGCACGGTCACCGAAACGGTCCTCGCCGAACGCTCGCCCCGCCCCGTGCTGGTCTCACTGGCCCGCGCCGGCACGCCCGTCGGCGTCCTGATGCGCCGCTGGGCCCAGCACCGCCACGGCCTCGACCTGCCGCACTACGCCGTCTCCATCGTGCGCGGCCGGGGCATCGACGCCAACGCCCTGCGCTGGCTCGCCGCCCACCACGACCCGGCCGACGTGGTCTTCGTCGACGGCTGGACCGGCAAGGGCGCCATCACCCGCGAACTGGCCGAGGCCCTGGCCGGGTTCGACGGCTTCGACCCGGAGATCGCGGTCCTCGCCGACCCGGGCGGCTGCGTCCGGACGTACGGCACCCGCGAGGACTTCCTCATCCCGTCCGCCTGCCTCAACTCCACGGTCTCCGGGCTGATCTCCCGTACGGTGCTCCGCGCCGACCTGGTCGGCCCGGACGACTTCCACGGCGCGAAGCACTACCGGGAGCTGGCCGGGGCCGATGTCTCGCAGCACTTCCTCGACACCGTCGCGGCCCGCTTCGACGAGGTCGCGGACGCCGTGGCCGCCGAGGCCAAGGAACTCCTCGCGGCGGACCGCGCACCCACCTGGGAAGGGTGGGCGGCCGTCTCGCGGATCAGCGAGGAGTACGGCATCCACGACGTGAACCTGGTCAAGCCGGGCGTCGGGGAGACCACCCGCGTCCTGCTCCGCCGCGTCCCCTGGAAGATCCTCGCGCGGCGCGGCGCGGGCGCCGACCTCGACCATGTGCGCCTGCTGGCCGAGCAGCGCGGGGTGCCCGTGGAGGAGGTCGACGGCCTTCCGTACACCTGCGTCGGGCTGATCCACCCCCGGTACACGCGGGGCGCGACCGGCACGGACGGCAAGGCGGTGGCGACCGCGTGACCACCGCCTCCACGGGTGTCCCGACCCTGGTCGCGAGCGACCTGGACCGCACCCTCATCTACTCGGCCGCCGCCCTCCAGCTACCGATGCCGGACGCCGAGGCGCCGCGGCTGCTCTGCGTCGAGGTGTACGAGAGCCGGCCGCTGTCGTATCTGACGGAGACGGCCGCGGCGCTCCTCGACCGGCTCGCCCGTACGACCGTCTTCGTACCGACGACCACCCGCACGCGCGAGCAGTACGGCCGGATCCATCTGCCGGGCCCCGCACCGAAGTTCGCGATCTGCGCCAACGGCGGACATCTGCTGGTCGACGGCGTCTCCGATCCGGACTGGCGGCGCGAGGTCGCGGCGCGGCTGGCCGCCGAGTGCGCGCCGCTCGCCGAGGTCCGCGCGCACCTGAGCGCGACCGCCGCCCCGGAGTGGCTGCTCAAGGAGCGGGTCGCCGAGGACCTGTTCGCCTATCTGGTGGTCGACCGCGCCCTGCTGCCGGAGGGCTGGGTGAAGGAACTGGCCGGCTGGGCGGGGGAGCGCGGCTGGACGGTCTCGCTCCAGGGCCGCAAGATCTACGCCGTACCGCGCCCGCTCACCAAGAGCGCCGCGGTGCGGGAAGTGGCCCGCAGGGCCGGAGCCGGGCTCACCCTGGCCGCCGGTGACTCACTGCTCGACGCGGACCTGCTGCTGGCCGCCGACCGCGCCTGGCGCCCAGGCCACGGCGAACTGGCCGACGGGAACTGGCACGCCCCGCACGTCGACGTGGTTCCGCACACGGGGGTCGCGGCGGGCGAGGAGATCCTGCGCCGCCTGCTGGACGCCGCCGTTTCCTGACGGCGCCCCGCCCTTCCTGACGGGCTCAGCCGCAGCAGCCGCCCCCGCAGCATCCGCCGCCCCCTCCGCCACCGGCGGCGGGGGCCGGGGCGCCGCCCTTGGCCGTACCGCCGACCGCGACGGTGGAGAGCAGCTTCACGGTGTCGTCGTGCCCCTCGGGGCAGGACGCCGGGGCCGCGGACTCCGCCATCGGGCGGCTGAGTTCGAAGGTGTCACCACAGGAGCGGCAGCGGTACTCGTAGCGAGGCATACGTCTCAGATTATCCGACGTCCAGCTGCCCACGGGCGTGGTCACCCATGGCCTTGTGCCGCTGTTCGCGCTCCGCCTCCTCCGGATGGCGGGCCCGCCAGTACGGGTTGTCGTGCGGCAGGCTGCCGCTGACCCTGCCGTACATCCCGAAGAACATCAGCAGCAGCCCGACGACGAAGCTGAAGAGCACGTTCTGGAGGTGGAAGGCGAGGAAGTTCCAACTGGTGTCCAGCAGCGCCAGATTGACGAAACCGCTGAGGATGAAGAGGACACCGAGGACCATGTTGACGGTCGACGCGGTGTTCCCGCCGATCACCATGCCGGCCAGCAGCAGCACCCCGACGCAGATGGACAGGACGCTCAGCGTGCCGTTGGCGTTGAGACCCAGCACGCGCTGACCGCCCGTACCGAAGAAGCCGATCCGGTCCATCAGCCCGAGGATCCCGAAGGCGATCAGGGCCAGACCCATCAGCCCGGCGCCGACCCGGTAGACCTGGTTGAGCCGGTGGTCCAGCGGAAGCTGCTCGTCGAGCCTGACGTGCCTGCGGCCGGGTTTCCGCCGACCGGTCCTCCGGCGGCCGGCTTCCCGGTTCCTGGGCACGGCGCCGGGGGAGTGGCGGATCACTGGGCTGGCCATGGGCGGCCTCCTTATGGGGTGGCACGCTGTGGTACGCATCCGTACGCGTCACCATGTTCCGCCCACCAGGACGGCCCGACAACTCGACCGGTCCCGCCCGGCGGCCCCGCTCGCGTCAGCCGCCCTGCCCGGTCGCCCTGCCCGGCCGCCCAGCCCGGCGGCCCCGCTCGCGTCAGCCGCCCTGCCCGGCGCCGCGCTCCTCGCGGATCTCCGAGACCACCTGGGCCACCCGCTGCCGTACCGCCTCGGTCTCGGTCAGGAAGTGCCAGTAGTCCGGGTGGCGGCCCTCCAGCGAGGACACCGCCCGGTCAAGCCGCGCCACGGAGTCGTCCAGCGGGCGGGCGTGCCGGGGCTCGGGGGTGGACCGGCCGGACATGGCCAGGCGCTGCGCGTCCCGGATCGCGAACCGTGTGCGGTCGATCTCCTGCTGCGGGTCCTTCGACACCGCGTTCAGCCGCTGGAGCCGGTCACCGGCGGCGGAGACCGCCTCGTCCGTACCGTTCAGCAGCGCCCGTGCCGTACTGAGCAGCGACGTCGCGTCCGCCCACCGCTGCTCCTCGCGCGCCTTCGCCGCCTCCGCGAGCTTCTCCTCGGCCTGCCGTACGCTGCCCGCCGCATGGTCGGGGACCTGCTGGAGGTCCTGCCAGCACGCCGCGGCGAACCGTCTGCGCAACTCGCTGAGCACCGGGTCCACCGTCCCGGCGCGGGTGGTGAGGGCCTGCGCGCGGGTACGCAGCGACACCAGCCGCCGGTCGATCTCCCGGGCCCGCTCGGGCAGCCGCTCCGCCTCGGACCGTACGGACCCGGCGTCGCGCTTGACCTGGTCCGCGCGGTGCAGGGTCTCCGCGACGCCGTGCCGGCCCGCGCCCTGGTTGAGCTTGGTCAGCTCGGGGGCGAGCGCGGCGAGGCGGGCCGCCAGGTCGTCGGCCCGCAGCCCGGCCTCCCGTACCGCGTCGAGCGCGTTGCTCGCGGCCAGCAGCGCCTGCCGGGCCCGCTCCACGGCGGGCGCCAGCCGGGCGAGCTGTGTCTCGGCCTTGTCGAGCAGCGGCCCGAGCCCCTGCTCGAACCGGTCGAGATCGCCCTTGACCCGGTCCAGCTCTTCCTTGGCCTTGGTGAGCTCGCCGCGCGCCTTCGAGGCGGCCGACGGCTCCAGATCGTCCTTGTCCAGGTCGTGGGCGTCCACGGCGGTGATGTAGCCGTGGCTCACCTCGTCGATCCGCTGCCCCAGCGCGGCGAAGTCCGCCACGGCCTTGCGGGCGCCCGGCGAGCTGTCCACCGCCGTGATCGTCTCTATGGAGATCCGCAGGTCGCGCTGGGCGGTGTCCAGCTCGTAGAAGGAGGCGGCGGCCGCGTCCTTCGCCGCCTGCGCGTCGGCCCGCAGACTCTCGCCACGCCCGCCGAACCAGCGCCGCGTACCCCCACCGGCGAACGCCCCGGGCACGGCCGCCACCAGCAGCGGCAACGGCAGCAGGACCAGCGTCAGCGCGTCCCTGAGGCCCACGAGCGCCCCACGGCCCGCAGCGCCCGCACCACTCTCCGCCGATCCACCGGCGCCACTGACGGCACGTCCGTCGGCTCCCGCGTACGGCCGTGCGTGTGTCGCCGTCACATCACTCTCCCGTGCCGAGTTCGCCCTGCCCTCGTTCATTCTCCCACCTGTAATGACGAACACACGGGCCGGTTAGTTCGCGCCCCGGCCCGCGATCTTCCCGCGCGGCTCAGAGCCCGGGGCTCACTGCCCGGGTCCGCGACCGGGGCAGCCGGCTCCGGTCCGCGACCTTGGTTTGCGACCTGGTCCCCTGGGCCATGTACGCTGTTCCCTCATCCACGGGTGCGTAGCTCAGGGGTAGAGCGCTGCTCTTACAAAGCAGATGTCGGCGGTTCGAAACCGTCCGCGCCCACCAGTCCGAAGGCCTCCGACCGATCATGGCCGGGGGCCTTCGGCGTGAGCGCCGGGCCCCGGAGATCCGGTGGGAGGCTTCAGCGGTCGAGCTTCTCGGCGACACGGGAGCTCAGAAGCTCGTACTCCGGTACGAGCCGACGCCACTCGGCCACCGGCGGGCGGGGGACCACATCGCCGCCGGTGACGATCTCCTCGGGGCCGAACTGCTCCCGGGTGAGGTCTATCTCGATCCCCATGCCCAGACGGTTCCACCAGTGGTAGTCCGTGCGCTCGCCGTCGACGTGGACCTCGCCGCGGATCAGTTCACCGCCCAGCAGGTCGTTGAGGACCATGGCGGTCACACCGCACTGGTCCCTGGCCGGGTTGTCCGTACTCCAGCGGGACCGGAACTCCGGGGTGCAGGTCTCGGCGCTCCAACTGCTGCGGAGGGCCTGCTCGATGTCGGTGAGAAGCAATGGTGTCGTCATGGCGGTCATCCTGGCAGGAGGCACTGACATCGATACTCGTAGCCGGGTTCCGGTGGTCGTGGCTCGGGCACCGACCGACGCCCTGCCGGGCTGTCCAGTCGCCGGGGAGGGTGGCGTGAGCGCCACCATGATTCGCCGGGGTCCGTCGCGCTCGCCGGGATCTTCTACGAGGGGGCGGGCGCGTCCAGGAGCGTGGTGAGTTCCCCCAGGACGCGCGCCGCCGGCGCCGGGGCGACGAGCCACTTCAGGTGGCTGCCCTCCAGGGTGCGGACGTCGTACGGGTTGTCCGGCGTCAGCTCGTCGCCCTCGCGGATCAGCCGGTCCTGCAGGGCGAGCGGCAGGCTCGTGTCGTCGGCGAGGCGGACGAAGGTCCTCGGGACGCGGCCCCAGGTCGCGGCCTGCGCCCGGTCGGTGGAGGTGCCGGCGTCCAGGTTCTCGTCGGGCTGGAAGGTGTTCAGGAAGGCCAGGAACTCCTCGTCGGTGCCGTCGGCGAGGAAGGCCGCCTTGAACGCCGCGAGAACGCCCGGGTCGGCGGTGCGGAAGTTGCAGCGGAGCAGCCCGAGTTCGGCCGGGTTGCCGGCCATCGCCAGTGCCAGGGAGGCGGCGTCGACCGTGGCCATCTCCGGCTCGGCGTAGTAGTCGCCGACGTCGAGGGCGGCCGGGCACCAGGCCGACACGTAGACGAGCCGGTCGATCAGGTCCGGCCGTGCGTTGGCCGCGGCGGTGGCCGTGATACCGCCACGGCTGTGGGACACGAGGATCACGGGGCCGTTCCGCTTGGCCCGTTCCAGGATCCCGATGAGGTGCGCGGCGTTGTCGGCCAGTGTGACGCCTGCGATCGAGCCGGGCGCGGTCGCGAGCCCTTCGACGTCCTGGGGTGCCTGATAGGCGCGCGGGAAGGCCGCTCCGAATCCGTGGCCGGGCAGGTCGACGGCGACCGAACGGTGTCCGAGGAGGCCGAGTTCGGCCTGGAGCGGTGCGAAGGAGAACGAGTTCGCGAAAGCTCCGTGAACCAGTACGAACGTCGGTTGCATCTGTCTGCCCACTTTCCGGCCCCCGCGTCATCGGGCGGCCCGTACGTACGTCACCGGTGCGGGCAGCGCGTGCGAACGGTCGTGCGGCGCCCGGCTGTTCACCCTACCCAGTGCAAGATCACCGCTTGGGGCGTTCTCGGAGCTCTCGCGTGGCGGCCGGAGGTGTCGTCGGGTGTCATCCGCGCCGCGGGCGGCGGCGAGCGGGCGCCCGGGGGGTCACGCCCCTGGCCGGTGTGTCGTCTTCCCAGCGAGGGCGCGTGTCGCCCAGCTCCTCGTGGAGGTGGGCGACACACGGTGGGGGAGGGGATCGGGGCGCTACAGGGCCGTCACGCCCGCCCGTCCGTGGCCGGTGACCTGTGGACGGTGAATGTCGCGTGCAGTGCGCGCGTGTGGTCGACGTACCGTACGGGGCCGGTCAGGGTGAGCGCGGCGGTGAGCCGTACGTCGGTGCTGGAGGCGGCCAACCGCAGCTCCAGCGCGCCGGGTTCGACGATCCGGCGGCCGTCGCGGCCGGTGAAGGAGGCCAGGTCGGCGGGGACGGTCACGGCGATCCTGGCCCGCTCGCCCGCCTCCAGGGGGAGCCGTACGTAGCCGATCAGGCGCTGTACGGGCTGGACGACCGAGGCGACCGGGTCGTGCAGATAGAGCTGGACCACCTCGGCGCCCGCACGCCCGCCCGTGTTGCTGACGGTGAAGGACAGCTCCACAGCACCGTCCGTGGCCGTCGGGGCGGCGCCCGTCAGCTCCGACCAGGCGAACGACGTGTACGTCAGCCCGTGGCCGAAGCCGAAGGCCGGCGTCGGGTCGATGCTGGAGACCTCGCTCGCGTGGGCCAGCGGCGCCGCCAGGTACGTGGACGGCTGCGCCCCGGGCAGCCGGGGGACGCTCACCGGGAGGCGGCCCGAGGGGTTGATCCGGCCGCTGAGCACCCCCGCCACCGCCGGGGCGCCCTCCTGCCCCGGGAAGAACGCCTGCACGATCGCCCCGGCCTCCGTGACCGCCCGGCCGAGTACGTACGGCCGGCCGGCGAGCAGGGTGACCACGACCCGCGTCCCGGTACCCCGTACGGCGTCGAGCACCGCGTCCAGCAACTGGGCCTGGGCGCCGGGCGGATCGAGGGTCTCCGCGTCACAGCCCTCCCCGCTGGTGCCGCGCCCGAAGAGCCCCGCGCGGTCGCCGAGCGCGACGACGACGACGTCGGCGGCGCGTGCCGCCCGTACCGCCTCCGGGAAGTCACCGGAGGAGTGGGCGGGGATGGGGTCGTCGATGCCGGTGGCAACGACCGTGACGATCTCGCTCGCCGGGAATTCGGACGCCAACGCCGCGCGCAACGTGGGCAGTTCGACGCCCACCGGGACGGCCGGGTGGTGGGCGCCGACATGGACCGGAAAGGAGTAGCAGCCCAGAACGGCCGTGGCCGCCTCGGCCTGCGGGCCGATCAGAGCGATCCGCGCCGGGCCCGCGCCCCCGGCTCCCGCGGGGCCGGAGCCGCCCGTACGCCCGGTCAGCGGCAGCGTCCCGTCGTTGTGCAGCAGGATCACCGAACGCTCCGCGAGCCTGCGGGAGATGCCGCGGTGCGCGGGGGAGTCCAGGGTGACCGTGCCGCGCAGCCGCTCCGTGTCCTCAAGGTCCTTGTCTGCCAGGGAGGTTGGCCGTGCGTTCCACTCCGGGTCGAGCAGCCCGAGCCCGGCCTTCTGGGTCAGGACACGGCGCACCGCGCGGTCGACGGCCTCCGCAGGCAGCCGCCCGTCGGCGACCGCGTCCCGCAGGGGCTGCCCGAAGGTCTTCACGGTGGGCAGCTCGACATCGACACCCGCCGTCAGTGCGGCCGTCGCCGCCTGGGTCCAGTCGCCCGCCACCCCGTGCAGCGTCCTGAGGAAGGCGATCCCGAAGTAGTCGGCGACCACGGTGCCCTCGAACCCCCAGGTGTCCCTGAGCAGTTCGGTCAGCAGCCGTTCGTCCGCCGCGCACGGCACTCCGTCGATGTCGTTGTAGGCGGACATGACGGACCGTACGCCGCCCTCCCGTACGGCCATCTCGAACGGCGGCAGCACCACATCGGCCAGCTCCCTCGGCCCCATGCCGACCGGGGCCAGATTGCGTCCGCCGCGCGAGGCCGAGTACCCCGCGAAGTGTTTCAGCGTCGCCACGACGCCGGCCGACTCCAGGCCCCGTACGTACGCCGTCGCGACCGTGCCGATCAGATACGGGTCCTCGCCGATGGTCTCCTCGACCCGCCCCCACCGCGCGTCACGCACCACGTCGAGGACGGGTGCGAGCCCCTGGTGCAGCCCGACCGACCGCATGTCGCGGCCGATCGCGCCCGCCATCTCCCGTACCAGCTCCGGGTCGAAGGAGGCGCCCCACGCGAGCGGGACGGGGTACGTGGTGGCACCCCAGGCGGCGAAGCCCGCGAGGCATTCGTCGTGGGCCATGGCGGGGATCCCGAAGCGGCTCGCCGCCACGACACGTTCCTGCGTACGCATGAGGGAGAGGGCGCCCAGCGCGGGATCCACCGGTACGGTGCCGAACGGACGGGTCAGCTGGCCCAGCCCGTGAGGCAGCAGGTCCGCCAGGGCGGGCGGAGCGTCCATGTCGTGCTGGTGCGGGGCGACTTCGGCGCCGTCGGCGGACGCGCCCGCCCACAGCCCGTAGAGCTGCGCCAGTTTCTCCTCCGTGGTCATGGCCGCGATCAGCTCCTCGACCCGGCGCGCCCGCGCCTCGGAGCGGGCGAGGATCCCCGGTGCCGGTGCCGGTGCCGGTGCCGGTGCTGATCTGGGTGTGGGTGCTGGTGTGGGGACGGTCGTGGTGTCGGTGTCGGCGCTCACGTTGTCGATCACTTTCCTCCGACCCCCATGAGCCCCTGGACCAGGGCTCGGCGGGCGAACAGGTAGACGAACAGGACGGGCAGCGTGGACAGCACCACGGCGGCCAGCAGACCGGGGATGTCGACGCCGTGCTCGGTCTGGAAGTTGTACAGCCCGAGGGTGAGCACCTTGGTCTCCTCGGACTGCGTCAGCACGAGCGGGAAGAGGAAGCCGTTCCACGCCTGGAGGGCGGAGAACACCACGATCGTCGCGAGCCCGCCCCTGGAGAGCGGGACGACGAGCTGGAAGAAGACGCGCCGGGTGGTCGCCCCGTCGATGGCCATCGCCTCGAAGAGTTCGTTGGTGATGTCCCGCATCGTGCCGGTGAGGATCAGCGCGCAGACGGGCAGACAGAACGCGGCGGTCGGCAGGATGACGCCGATGAGGTTGTCGTAGAGGCCCGCCTTGCTGATCGCGTAGAACATCGGGACGATCACCGCCTGGGCGGGGATGGCGAGCCCGAGCAGGAAGAGCCGGAAGATCCGGACGGTGCCCCGGCCCCGGTTCCGTACGATCGAGAACGCCAGCGGGGGCACCAGCAGCAGCACGATCGCCACCACGCTCCCGGTGACGACCACGGTGTTGAGGAAGTAGCGGCCGAAGCCGTTGGAGAAGTCCTGCGCGTAGTTGTCGAGGGAGAAGGAACGCGGAAAGGCGAGCGGGCCGTTCGCGCTGTACTCGGTGCGGCTCTGGACGGTCGCGCCGAGCATCACGTACAGGGGGAGGGCGACCAGCCCGAGCCACAGCAGGGCGCCCAGGCCCGCGAGATGGTTCGGGCGGCCCCGGGTCACGGAACGGCCCCTGGCCAGGGAACGGCCCCGCGTCACGGGACGGTCCTCCGCCACGGGGCGGGGCGTCGGAAGGCCCGTCACATTCCCTCCTTCGTGCCGGCCATCTTGTCGTAGCCCGAGAGCCGCACCATGATCAGTGAGATCACCGTGGCGACCACGACGAGCAGCAGCGCGATGGCCGCGCTCTGGCCGAAGTCGAACTCCCGGAACCCCTTCTGGTACATGTAGTAGGCGCTGATACTGGTGTCGGTACCGGGGCCGCCCTGGGTCAGGATCAGTACGGTGTCGAAGGTGGTGAGCCCGCCGACCACCATCAGGATCACCGACGTGACGACCGAGTTACGGAGCTGCGGCAGCGTGACGTGGAGGAACTGGCGTACCCGCCCCGCCCCGTCGATCGCCGCCGCCTGGTAGAGCACCCGCGGGACCGCCCGCGCCGCGCCCTGGTAGATCAGCGCGTGGAACGGGGTGAACTGCCACGTGGCCACGGCGACGAGGACACAGATCGCCCCGGTCCGCGTTCCCAGCAGATTGCCGTCACCGAAGAGCCACTTCGCCTCCGCCGGCACCCCGAAGTTGGGGTCGAGCAGCGCCCGCCACAGGACGGAGATGGCTGTGGCGGAGAGCAGCAGCGGCACGAAGAAGATCGCGGAGAGCACCGCCCGGTTGCGCTGCCGCCCGGCCGCCCAGACCCCGAGCAGGATCGCCAGGGGGGTCTGGGTGACCACACCGAGCACGGTGAGCAGGAGGCTCAGCCACAGACTCTTCATCATCACCGGGTCGTGGACCAGCGCGGTCCAGTTGTCGAACCCCGCGAAGCCCGGCGCCGCGAGCCCGTTCCACTCGGCGAACGAGAGGACCGCGACCAGCACCAGCGGGACCATCGCGAACAGGGCGAAGAAGAGGGCGGCGGGCAGCGCCCAGAGGAGCCCGGGTCTGGCCACCGTATGCCCGGCGGGGCCCCGGCCCGGTGCGGACCGTACGCGCCCCCGTGGACCGGCCCCGGTGCGTCCGCTCTTCACCGGGACCGGGTCGGTGAGAGCCGCCATGTCGGCTGTGTCGGCCATGTCGTACGTCCACTCTCGGTCGGGATCGGTCGGGATCGGTCGGCAACCGGCCGGTGGTCGGCCGGTGGTCGGCCGGTGGTCAGTCGGGGGGCAGTCGGTTGTGCGGGTCAGTCGGTGGACAGGGCCTGCATGGCCTTGATGAAGCCGTCGGCGTCCATCGAGCCGTTGAAGAACTGCTGGACGGCCTGCATCATCGGCGCGTCGGCCGCCGGCGGATACGCCTGGTTCCACGAGAGCTGGAACGAGGGCGCCTTGCTGACCATGTCGAGCTGGTACTTCAGATACGTCGGGTTGTCCGCCGAGTCCAGGAACTTCTCGGTGGTCGTGGTGGTCGGCAGATTGCCGATGGCGAGCTGCGCCTTGACGAACTCGTCCGAGTACATGAGCTTCAGGAACTCGGCTATCGCGTCCGCGTGCTCGGTCTTCTTCAGCACCGAGTAGAAGTTGTTGGTGTTGCCGACGATGTCCGCCGGATCGCCCTTGCCGCCGGTGACCGTCGGGAACGAGGTGTAGCCCAGGTCGTTCCTGGCGAAGTCCGGGTTGGTGTCCCGCTGGGTCGAGTACACCCACGAGCCCATCAGCTCGAAGCCCGCCTTGCCGGTCGCGACCAGGGCCGGGGAGCCGCCGTCGGTGAACTTCACCGAGTCGTAGTTCGTGCCGAACGCGCCCGCGTCGACCAACTCCTTCAGCATGCCCAGCGCCTTCTTGCTGTCGGCGCTCTCCCAGACCTTCTTGTCGCCGGCCAGCGCCTCCTTGAAGAGACCCGGGCCCGCCACCCGGTCGTACAGGTACTCGAACCACATGAGCGTCGGCCACTTGTCCCCGCCGCCCAGCGCGATCGGCGTGACGCCCTTCGCCTTGAGCCTCGCGACCGCGCCGAGCAGTTCGTCCCAGGTCTTCGGCGCCTCGACCCCGGCGTCCGCGAGCACCTTCTTGTTGTGGAAGAGCAGTACCGGCTGGGTGCCGCGCATGGGCACGCCGTACGCCTTGCCGTCGATCTCCGCGGTGTTGTAGACGGACGGCAGGAAGTTGGACTTCAGCTCCGGGTTCTTCGCCACCAGGCCGTCCAGCGGCAGCAGCAGGCCCGACTTCACGAAGGGCTGGATGGAACCGCCGCCCCAGTTGAAGAAGACATCGGGCGCCTGCGGGGTACTGATGGTGGTCTGGAGCTTCTTCTGGTAGTCGGCGCCGGGGACCGTGTCCAGGACCGCCTTGACCTTCGAGGTCTTGTTGAACGTCTCGATGATCTGCTTCTCCACCTTGTTGGTGGCATCGCCGTAGACGAGTACGTGGAACTCGTCGCCACCGCCCGAGGAACTGCCGCCACCGCCGCAGGCCGTGAGGCCCAGGCCCAGGGCGAGCACCGCTCCGCCGGCGACGGTCCGGGAAAACCGTGCGCGGGTCGTGCGAGTCTTCATCGCCTTCATCGCTTTCATCGGTCGACCTCTCGAAAGTATCGGCCACATTGCCGAAAGTATCTGGCGTGTGACCGTAGGACTCCGCTACGGAGCGGTCAACAGTGCGGTCGGCGCGCAGCCAAACCGTTACCGATTTCCGCCCGACATCCGGTGCCTTATCCTTCAGTCCATGCGAGATGAGACGAGTGCAGGCCGGGTCACCCTGGCTCAGGTGGCTTCGCAAGCCGGGGTTTCTCTTTCGACAGTTTCGAAAGTGCTCAATGGGCGCCCTGATGTCTCCGCACCCACCCGGGGCAAGGTCGAGGAGCTGCTGGAGGCCCACGGCTACCGCCGCTCCGCCCCCACCGCCCCCGAGGCCCCGCTCATCGAGATCGTCTTCCACGAACTGGACAGCACCTGGGCGATGGAGCTGATCCGGGGCGTCCAGAACGTCGCCAAGGAGACCGGCCTCAGCGTGGTCCTCACCGAGACCGGCACCCGGCACTCCCCGGGCGCCGACTGGGTCGAGGGCGTCCTGCGGCGCCGCCCGCTCGGAGTCGTCCTGGTCTTCTCCACGCTCCCCGACGACCTCAAGAAGAAGCTGTGGTCCCGGGCCATCCCCTTCGTGATCATCGACCCGGCCGGCGACCCCGAGCCCGACGTACCGTCCGTCGGCTCCGCCAACTGGGCGGGCGGCCTCGCCGCCACCCGCCACCTGCTCGACCTCGGCCACCGCAGGATCGCCGTCATCACCGGCCCCGAGGACATGCTCTGCTCCCTGGCGCGCCTCGACGGCTTCCGCTCGGCCATGGGCATGGCGGGCGTCGAGGTCGACCCGGCGCTGGTGCGCTTCGGCGACTTCCACGTCCGCGCCGGTCACGCGCACGCCGTGGAACTCCTCCAGGGCCCCGACCGGCCCACGGCGATCTTCGCGGGCAGCGACCTCCAGGCGCTCGGCGTGCTGGAGGCGGCGCGCGTGCTCGGCCTGCGGATCCCGCAGGACTTCTCACTGGTGGGGTACGACGACATCCCGCTGGCCCAGTGGTCGAGCCCGGCGCTCACCACCGTCCATCAGCCGCTGGTGGAGATGGCGGAGGAGGCGGCCAGGATGCTGCTGCGGCTGCGCCGCGCCGACCAGGGGCAGGGCGACCAGGCAGGGCAGGCGGAGCAGGCGGACACCCGTATCGAGTTCGGTACGCGGCTGGTCGTACGGGACAGCACGGCGCCGCTCGCCCCGTCGCCGCGCCCCTGACGTCGCCGGTGCCCCGTCGCCGCCGCCCCTGGCCTCGCACCCGGCCCCGGGGTCACACTGGAGGCATGTGCCGCAGCATCAAGACCCTCCGTCCGCCCGTCCTCCCCGAAGAGGCCACCGAGGAGGACATCCGCGCCGCCGCGCTCCAGTACGTGCGCAAGGTCTCCGGCTTCCGCGCCCCCGCCGCGCACAACCGTGACGCCTTCGACCGCGCCGTCGACGAGATCGCCGGGGCGACCGCACGGCTGCTCCAGGACCTGGAGGTACGGGGCGCCGCCACCCGCACGGCCTCCTGACCGCTCCGGTCAGCCCGGGGGGCCGGGTCTACACGGCGCCCGGGGCTACGCGGGGAGCGGGCGTACGCGGTGTGCGACTCTACGCGGTGGCGGGGCCCCGGCCGGACCCCGGGCGGCGTATCACGAACGCGGCCACCGAGCCCGCCGCGAACAGCGCCAGGACGGAGAGGGCCGCGC
Organism: Streptomyces sp. NPDC059092; assembly: GCF_042756365.1. Classification (NCBI taxonomy): domain Bacteria; kingdom Bacillati; phylum Actinomycetota; class Actinomycetes; order Kitasatosporales; family Streptomycetaceae; genus Streptomyces; species Streptomyces sp. NPDC059092. Next base: position 114,449 of record NZ_JBHZEJ010000009.1, on the reverse strand, counting down.
CGACCCAGGACGAGCCGACCCACTGGGCGCCGAAGTAGCCGAGTCCCGCGCTGTATCCGGTCCAGGCCACGGCGGCCAGCGCCGACCAGGGCAGGAACTCCTTCACCTTGCGGTGTGCCGCCCCCGCGCCCAGGGAGACCACCGAGCGCCCCGCGGGCGCGAAGCGCGCGATGACCACCAGGATGCCGCCGCCCCCGCTGAGCGCGCTGCCGAGCCGTTCCTGCGCGGTGGTGAGCCGGCGGGAGCGGGCGATGGCCCGGCCGAGCCGGTCCCCGCCGCGCCGCCCGAGCCGGAACGCGACCAGATCGCCGAGCACGGACGCGCTGAACGCGCAGAGCATCAGCAGGATCAACGACGGTACTTCCTGCGGCACTTGCGCCACTTTTCCGGCCGCGCCCGCCACCGTCGCCGTCGTGGAACCGGCCGCCGCGGCCGTGGCGGCGGTGATCACCAGTACGCCGCTGGGCAGCACCGGCAGAAACACGTCCAGCAGCACGGAGAGGGCCACCACGGCGTAGATCCATGGGCTGCCGGTCAGCGACCCCAGACTCTCCAGCACTTTCCGACTCCCCCGACCGTCCCGTGGCAGCACCTCGATGTCGCATGGTGGGCGGCAGCGGCTGCTGAGCCACACAGCGTACGCGTGTGCGGTACGGAGCGTTTGCCCGGGGCGGCATGTCGGCGCCCCGGACCCATGAGCGAAGACGTGATCGAGAGACTGGTCGACGACGTGATCGGAACGGGAGGAGCCGGGGCGTCGGACCGTCACCAGGACGGGAGGGGGCGGGACGGGAGGTGGCGGGGGACGGGACGGGCGGACGGACAGGTTGGAACGGGACGGTCAGGCGGCGACCGTCGTCCGCTCGTCCCGCTTCTCCTCCTCGGCCGCGGTGGCCGAGCCCCGCGACGGAAGGAACCCGTCCAGGGCGAACGCGCCCGGGCCGGTGAAGACGATCAGCAGGAACGACCAGCAGAACATGGCGGCCAGCTCACCGTTGTTCGCTATGGGGAACAGCCCTTCGGGCTGGTGGACCGTGAAGTACGCGTACGCCATGGCGCCGGAGGAGACGAAGGCGGCGGCGCGGGTGCCGAGACCCAGCAGCACCAGAGCGCCGCCGACCAGCTCGATGGCGGCGGCGAACCAGCCGGGCCAGGTGCCGGCGGCGACCGTCTCGCGGGAGAAGGCGCCGAAGAGGGAGCCGGCGCCGTGGCAGGTGAAAAGGAGCCCGACGACAACGCGGAACAGCCCCAGGGCGTAGGGCTGAGCGGCGTTCAGACGTGTGTACATGGGGGGTTGTACTCCTTCGGTCGAGGTCTGGACCACGGCGTGGGGCGAGGTCTGGACCGACGAGTGACGTCCCGCAACGTTAGGCTGGCCTAATCTATGCTTGCAAGTTCAACATTCTGTCGGGGATCAATTCGCGTCGTGTATGAAGCGCCGTCGCTGGTCGCGGCCCGGAGGATGGCACGTGCCACCGCGTCCGTGTCCGCGAGCATGACCGAGTCCACCCCGGGTCTGGCGCCCGCGGCGGTCACCCAGTGCACACCCTCCGTGGGCACACCGAGCGCGAATCGCCGTGGGTGCACGCCTCCTTGGCGATCTATCAGACGGTAGGGACGGCGTGTTACATCCATCCCACCCGTCTCGTAACCGTCGAGTGTGTGCGGTCGGCACTGCCCCGTCTTCAGCAGCCGCGAGAGCAGCGGATCACAGCTCCGCCTCAGATCCGGTTCCGGCAGCCGCGCCTCCACGAGCGTGGTCGCCCGGACGGCGGAGCCCGGTATGTCGGGGGACTCGGCCAGGAAGGCGCCGTCCGCCGCCCGTACGGCCATCCGCGGGCCGATCACGTCCAGCACCCCCGCCTCGATCAGGGCGGCCATCTCCTCGATGCGGCGGCGCGGCGGCCCGATGGAGAGGAACGCGTTCAGCGGCGTGTACCAGCGGTCGAGATGGTCGCGGCGGGAGACGCCGGAGAGACCGGCGTGGTCCACGATCAGCCGCAGTTCGTTGCGCAGGTCGCGCAGGACGTCCAGCGCCGCCTTGACCGGACCCGCGACATTGCCGAGCGCCGCCTCCGCCGCGTCCTTGCGCAGATGGGCCAGCAGCCAGGCGCGGTGGTCCGCCGGGTCGCGGAAGGTCTCGTCACCGTACGGACGGGAGATCCGCTCCCACGACCAGCGGTCGGCGACGGCGATCCCCGCCTCGTCCAGGACCGCGGCCTCCCGCGGGCTGCCGTGCGGCGCCGACAGGAACCGGTCCAGCAGCGAACCGGGGCCGGTGTCCGGCGCGCCGGAGGGCGACTGCCCCGGGGCGGGCCATCCGAAGGCCGCCCCGTAGAAGACGGCTTCCACCTCCTTGGCGACCAGGGGCCATATCTCCTGGAGGAAGTCCGGCGGATCGCCCGCGTCCGCCCGCTTGCGGAACAGCGCGATCACGTCCGGGGTCAGCATCAGCGGCAGGTGCCGGCCCGAAGGCCCCTTCGCGTTGTCGCCGCGTGCCTGGTACGGCACCCCGCGCCGCGACCCGGCGTACAACTGCGGTTCGCGCCCCGACGGGTGGTATACGAGAACGCCGCCCGCGTCCCGCGCGAACATGCCGCCGCGCCCGGCCGTCAGGAGCGCCATGTGGTCGAAGAAATTCAGCCCGAGTCCGCGCAGCAGCACCGGCTCGCCCGGGGCGATCCCGGACAGGTCGAGATCGGCCGGATTGGAGGGCGGCAGATATCGCAGCCGGTGACGGGCTGCGAACTCCGCCAGCGTCGCCTGGGTCTGACCGGAAACCACCGGTAGATGGCCCTGGGCGAGCACGACCCCACAGAGACCGGAAATCGTCGTGCCATCGTCGAGGGTGAGACTCTGCGTCGGCCGGTACGGAGCGTACGCGCCGGGCACACCGGTCACAACGGGTGAAACGCGCGGGGCGCCGGGGGCCGCCCGGTCGAAGGCCCCGATGTCGGCGTCGTCATCCAGTCGTACGGCGCGCGCCCGGTGCACCTCCACCGTCACCGTCGCGGGCGCTGCCTCCACCGTCGTACGGAACGCCCACTCCAGATAGCGGCCGTAGGCGGCCCGGCTCGGATAGTCGTCGGGACCCAGCCGCTCGGCGGGACGGCCCGCCGCCCACTCGAACAGGCTGGGCCCCGGACGTATCGGCCCCTCGCACTCCACGCTCGCGTCGGTGAACACGGTCACCTGCGAGGCCACCGTGTTCATCAGCAGCTCGGGGGACTGATCGGTACGCCAGACCAGGCCCGCGCCCGGCGGCGCGGGGTCGACGAGGTGCACCGTCAGCGCGACGTCCGGCGCCAGTTCGGGCACGGACGCGCAGAGTCTTTCCAGGACGGAGGTGCCACGGGGGCCGACGCCGACGACGGCGAGAGAGCGGTGCGGGTACTGCCGTACATCGGACAAAGCTGTGACTCCCGGGGCATGGGGGGTGCTGGAAGCAGATGGTCCGCCTCATCATGCCGTTGCTGTGTGGTGAGTTCGAACCCTTGGGTGAAGGATCACATCGTGTGGGAATGATCACCCGAAGGGTACGTGAACGCCAACGGGCCGATACTGTGGGGAATTTGAAGGGATGTTGCGGAGGTCGCGCATCTCGGGCGCACCCGGCCGGGCCCGGACGGAAGGCACTGCCCGGACGGACTGCCCGGACGGACTGCCCGGCCCGGACGAGAGGCCCTACGGTGCCGCGCGCGCGTCCCGGGGGGTCAGGGTCCGCTCCTCCACGACCACCAGCTCCGCCGCCGCCCGCCGGTCCCCGGTCTGCCCGTCCCCGGTCCGTCCGGCGCGGGCCCGCTCCAGGGTGAGCCCGGCCGTACGGCCGCGCAGCGTGAGCGTCATGAGCTGGTTCCCGAACCACGGCCCGCCCGTTCTGCCCCAGGTGACCTGCGGCGGAGCGACCCGGCCGTGCCGGGCCAGCGCGCGCCCCAGCCACCGTCCCGCACCGCTCCAGCCGAAGCGGAAGCCGAGCCGCATGACGGCGGGGACGGAGTTGTGCACGGGGGAGCAGGTGAGCTGCACGACCCGGGTGTCCGTCCCTGAGCCGCCCTGCCACGACGGTTCGGCGACGTAGGCGTGGTGCACGTCGCCCGACAGCACGCACACGGTGGCCGGCGCCGCGTCCCCGGCGCCCACCTCCGCGATCAACGCGGCCAGTTCCTCGAAGGACTCGGGGAAGGCCGCCCAGTGCTCCAGGTCCGCCGCCCTGCGCAGCCGTTCACCGAAGCGCGCCCAGCGCGGCCCGTGTCCGCCCCGGCAGAGCGCGGCGTCCCAGGACTCCAGGTCGTGGATGAAGGGCGGCAGCAGCCAGGGGAGGGAGGTGCCTATCAGGAGATGGTCGTACGCGTCCCGGTCGGTCAGCGCCTGTTCGCGTACCCACCGCGCCTCGTCCTCGTCCAGCATCGCGCGCCGCTGCTCGTCGAGCACGCGGGCGGCGCGCGAGTCGACCATCAGCAGCCGGGTCCGCCCGAAGTCGCGCCGGTAGCTCCAGCGCACGCCCGCCGGGTCGCGGTCAGCCTCGGAGGCGAACGCCCGCAGCAGCTCCGTTCCGTCGGGCGCCGCGCGGACGGCCGCGTACAGCTCGTCGGCCGCGAGTTCGGCGGGGGAGAGGTTGCCGAGGTGCTGGTAGACCCAGTACGACATCAGCCCGCCGAGCACCCGCTCCTGCCACCACGGCAGCGCCCGCATGTCGGCGAGCCAGGAGGCGCTGGTGTTCCAGTCGTCGATCAGGTCGTGGTCGTCGAAGATCATGCAACTGGGCACGGTGGAGAGCAGCCACCGTACGTCCGGGTCCGTCCAGGACTCGTCGTAGAGGTGGGTGTACTCCTCGTAGTCCGCGACCTCCGCGCCGGGCGCCTCGCTCAGGTCCCGGCGCGCGGCCAGTCTGCGCCGCGTCGCCTTGGACGTCTCGTCCGCGTACACCTGGTCGCCCAGGAGCAGCAGGACGTCGGGGCGGGGCGCGGCGGGGTCGGCGGCGAGCCGGGTGGCCAGGGTGTCGAGCGCGTCGGGGCCGACCGGGTCGGGCTCGCCGTGCGGGGGTGACGCCCAGCGGCAGGAGCCGAAGGAGACGCGCAGTTCGCCGGGGGCCGCCCCGGGGGGTGCCGGGCTGCGGATCGTGCTGGGCGGGAAGCGGGTGTCCTCGGGAGGCCAGACGCGGTGGCCGTCGAGCAGCACCTCGTACGGGGTGGCGGTGCCGGGGGTGAGGCCGGTCACCGGGATCAGCGCGTAGTGGTGGCCGGCGACATGGAACGTACGGGAAGCGCCGCCCGCGCCGTCGGCGCACCGGACCTCGGCGCCGGCCGGGCGGTCCGCCTCGACCCAGACGGTCGCCGTCCCGGCGCCCTCCCCGTCGACGTACCGCAGCAGGGGCCCCACACGCAGACCGGTCATCGGTGTCCTCTCCGGCGTCCTCGCCCGTCCCCGTCGTTCCGTACGGTACGGAAGGTTCGTACGGAACGACGGAGGGGGTGGGGGAGAGGTGGTGGCGGTGGTCCGGGCGGCGGTGGGTCAGCAGCCGCTGAGGGCGTTGGTGAGCGCGGTCTTCTCGGCGGAGTCCACCTTGAGGTTGTAGTAGTACTTCACCTGCACCCAGGCGCGGACGTAGGTGCACTTGTACGAGGCGAGGGGCGGCAGCCAGTTGGCCGGGTCCTTGTCGCCCTTGGACTGGTTGACGTTGTCCGTGACGGCGATGAGCTGCGGGCGGGTCAGGTCGTTGGCGAACGACTGGCGCTGCGCGGTGGTCCAGCTGCTGGCGCCCGACTTCCACGCCTCGGAGAGCGGCACCATGTGGTCGATGTCGACGTCGGAGGCGGCGGTCCAGGTGGCGCCGTCGTACACGGAGTGCCAGGTGCCGCTGGTGGCGGCGCAGGAGGAGTCCTGGACGACGTTGGTGCCGTCGCGCTTGAGGACGACCTCACGGGTGTTGCAGGCGCCGGACTGGGTGATCCAGTGCGGGAACAGGTCGCGGCTGTAACCGCTGGAGGAACCTTCCGCCTGGACGGTGAGTGTGCCGAGGTAGGTGCGGGCCGTGGCGGCGCTGACCGGGGTCGGCATGGCGGCCTGCGCGGCGGGGGCGGTGAGCAGGGTGGTGGCGGTGGCGATGGCGGCGGTCGCCGCGAGAACGGCGAAGCGGCGCATTCGACGCGCGTAGACACCAGACATGCGAACTCCCTTGAAGTGGGGGGAACCTGCGGAACCTGACGTGAGGCCGTGGTGCGGAGCTGAAGAGCTGCGGAGCTGAGGGGCTCGGCCGGTGAGCCCGGTCCCGATCGTGGCCTCGGCGGGTTTCCGGAAGGGGGGCTTCAGGTAACAGAGTGGCGACATGGACACGTCACATCAAGGGGTTGGTGGGTTCTGGTTGTTTCTGACGGGAAAACAATTCGGGCTTACGTGGGCAAAGTTGACTTTGGTGGCGGCTAGGATGGGCACGTGCTGCTGCGGGTCGATATCACGTTCGGAGTCGTGCTCGGCCTGCTGCTGATCGCCGCGGTGGCCGTGGCCGGACTCGCCCGTCTCGGGCGGGGGCGCGAGATCGCGGTCGCCGGGGTGCGGGCCACGCTCCAACTCGGCGCGGTCTCCCTGGTGATCGGCTGGGTGGTCGGCTCCGTACCGCCGCTGCTCGGCTTCATCGCGCTCATGTACGCCGTCGCCGTACGGACGGCCGGGCGGCGCGTCACCGCGAACGGGACCTGGTGGTGGGCCGCCCTGCCGATCGGGGCGGGCGTCGCGCCGGTGATCACGGTGCTGCTGTTCACCGGCGTCGTACCGGCCAAGGGCATCGCCCTGATCCCCACGACGGGCATCCTCATCGGCGGCGCGCTCACCGCGACGGTCCTGGGCGGGCGCCGGGCCCTCGACGAACTCCACGCGCGACGCGGCGAGGTCGAGGCGGGGATGGCGCTCGGGCTGCTCGACCGCGAGGCGCGGATGGAGGTGGCCAGGCCGGCGGCGTCGGACGCGCTGCTGCCGGGGCTCGACCAGACGCGGACGGTGGGGCTCGTCACGCTGCCGGGGGCGTTCGTGGGGATGCTGCTGGGCGGGGCGTCACCCGTGCTGGCGGGGGCGGTTCAGCTCTTCGTGCTCGTGGCGCTGATGGCGGTGCAGGCCGTCGCCGTGAGCGTGGTGCTGGAACTGGTGGCGCGGGGGCGCCTCAACAGGGACGTCTGAAGGGCGGCGTAGGAAGGGCGGCGTCTGAAGGGCGGCGTCTGAAGGGCGGCGTAGGAAGGGCGTCGTAGGAAGAGCCGGCCTCAGGAAGAGGCGCCTTACCGTTACGCGCTGATGTGCAGGGCCAGTTCGCCGTCAGGCAGGAGTTCCACCCGAAGCCCCTTCAGGTCCTCGACATGGGCGTCCGGGGCCATGGCCGCCGCGCGCGGCCCCACGCCCACCACGCGCATGCCCGCCGCCCGCGCCGCCGCGATGCCCGCCTCGGAGTCCTCGAACACCACGCAGTCCCGCGCCGGTACGCCGAGCGTGGCCGCGCCCAGGAGGAAGCCCTCCGGGTCGGGCTTGCTCGCCCCGACGTCCTCGGCCGTGACGCGGATCTTCGGCATCGGGAGCCCGGCGGCGCTCATCCTGGCCTCGGCCAGCGGCACGTTCGCCGAGGTCACCAAGGCGTGCGGAAGGGTGGCGAGCGACGCCAGGAACTCCGGGGCGCCCGGGATGGGGACCACGCCTTCCGTGTCCGCGATCTCCTCGGCGAGCATCGCGCGGTTGTCGGCGAGGTTCTGCTCCATCGGGCGGTCCGGGAGCAGGACGGCCATGGTGGCGTACCCCTGGCGGCCGTGGACGACCTTCATGATCTCCCGCGGGTCCAGCGCGTGGGCCCGCGCCCAGCGGGTCCAGCAGCGCTCGACGGAGGCGTCGGAGTTGACGAGGGTGCCGTCCATGTCGAGGAGCAGGGCCTTGACGGCGTCGAGCTTCACGGGCATCTCCGAAGGGCGGGGCGGGGCATGAAGGGGGCCGTACGACCGTACGGGCACACGGGGCCGGGACAAAGTGACTCCACCCGTCGGTCAGGTGAACGGGCGAAGCCACTTTGTTTCGTCATTGTACAAAGAGCGGTCAGCCCTGCGCGCCGTACCCCTGCCCATAGCCCTTTCCGGACCCCTGGCCACCCTGCCCGTACCCCTTGCCGTACCCCTGGGTCTCCGTCTCCAGGGCGAGCCGGGTGCGCGGGCCGTAGACGCCCGGGGAGTCGTCCTGGAGGTTCCGCGTCTGCTGGAAGCGGCGTACGGCGTCCTCGACGCTCCGGTCGTACTGGCCGGTCGGCTGCGCGTAGAACAGCCCGACCCACGCCAGCCTGAACTGGAGCTCCACGACCTCGTCCCCCGAGTCCCCCGTCGCGAGCGTGGAGCCCGTCTCCCCGCCCGGCTGCGCGGTGGCGGAGGTCGCGGCCGGTCGGCTCGGCGTGGCCGTGGCCGGCGGCTTCTTGGAGGCGGACGGTTCCGGCGCGCGGGAGGACGGCGGCGCGGAGGGCGTGACCTCGACCGACGGCGACTCCGCCACGGCCGGGGGCGCCGCCGAAGAGGTGGGCGACGGGGATGCGGACGCGGACGGCTCCTCCGCCGTCCCGTCGTCGGCCGACGGCAGCCAGGTGCTGATCGTGTCCGGCGCCGCGTGGTCGTCGCGGTCGGCCCCCGTGAACAGCCCCCCGGCGAAGGCCGCGGTACCGACCACCGCGACCGCCGCCGTGCCGACCGCCAGCAGCCGCAGCGCGGTGCGGCGTCCCGCAGGCGCCGGGGTGGGCGGGAACCGCGCGGCCGGCGGCGCGGCGGCGGCCACGGCCGGCGCGGGGAGGGCGGTGGGCGTGAGCGGCGGCAGCGGGCCCGCCGTACGGAAAGCGGTCGGCACCGCCGCCCCCGCGTCCAGGTCGCCGAGCTTCACGTACGGCCGTACGCGCAGCGGATGGAAGTCCTCGGACTCGGCGATCTCCACGTCCTGCGCGGACCGGGCGCCCTGTTCGGTGGGCGGCGCGTCCTGGGCGGCGGGCGGGGCGTGCGGATCGGCGGGCGGGGCGTGCGCTTCAGCGGATGGCGCGGATGGCGCGTGCGCTTCAGCGGGCGGTCCGGCGGATGGCGCACGCGGATCGGCGGGGCGCGCGACAGCGGGTGGCACGGGCTGTACGGCAGCGGGTGGCACGGGCCGTACGGGCTGTACGGGCTGTTCCGCGGGCGGCGGCGCGGGCTTCCCGCAGCCGCAGCCGGGTCTGCCCTCCGCTCCCGGCGGCGTACCGCATCCGGGACAGAGCTGTCCTGACACCTTGGGTTCCCCTCCCCTTGAACTGCCGCCGATTATGCAGCCCCCGCATGAAGGGCGTACGCGCGCCCGAGCGGCATCGGCCGCCGCTCGGCAGGCCATAACGGGACAGAGCGGCCAGGATGGATATCCAGTGGACCGACGGCGCACGGACAACGGCCCGGCGGCGGTCCGTCGGTGCCCTTCCGGCACATCGACGACGCCCCGAAACCGCCCCGAAAACGCCCCCCACGACGCATCGAGCGGACCCGGCCGACCCGGGCCGGCCCAGGCGACCCAGTGCACCCGAGGAGTTGTCCCATGGCTCAGGAAGTGACCACCCCGGCCGTCGACGCGGCCCCCGGCACGGGGCGGAGTCCGCGCACCGTCCTCGTCGCCATAGGCGCGCTGCTCATGGGGCTGCTGCTCGCCTCGCTCGACCAGACCATCGTCTCCACCGCCCTGCCGACCATCGTCAGCGACCTCGGCGGTCTGGAACACCTCTCCTGGGTCGTCACCGCGTATCTGCTGGCCTCGACCGCCGCCACCCCCCTCTGGGGCAAGCTCGGTGACCAGTACGGCCGGAAGAAGCTCTTCCAGACGGCCGTCGTCATCTTCCTCATCGGCTCCGCGCTCTGCGGCATCGCGCAGAACATGCCGCAGCTCATCGGCTTCCGCGCCCTCCAGGGCCTGGGCGGCGGAGGGCTGATCGTGCTCTCGATGGCGATCGTCGGCGACCTCGTCCCGCCCCGCGAACGCGGCAGGTACCAGGGCCTGTTCGGTGCCGTATTCGGGGCTACCAGCGTCCTCGGCCCGCTGCTCGGCGGCTTCTTCACCCAGCATCTGAGCTGGCGCTGGGTCTTCTACATCAACCTGCCCCTCGGCGTCGTCGCGCTGCTCGTCATCGCCGCCTCCCTCCACATACCGGTCCACCGGGCCCGGCACACCATCGACTACCTCGGCACCTTCCTCATCGCGTCCGTCGCCGTCTGCCTCGTCCTCGTCGCCTCCCTCGGCGGCACCACCTGGGCCTGGGGCTCCGTCGAGACCATCGGGCTCGCCGCCCTCGGCCTCGGGCTGCTCGCCTTCTTCATCCGCGTCGAACGGCGCGCGGCCGAGCCCGTACTGCCCCTGCGCCTCTTCCGCCTCAGGACGTTCACGCTCGTCGCCTGCATCAGCTTCATCGTCGGTTTCGCGATGTTCGGCGCCATGACGTACCTCCCGACGTTCCTCCAAATCGTCCACGGCATCAGCCCCACCCTGTCGGGTGTCCACCTGCTGCCCATGGTCCTCGGCCTGCTGATCACCTCCACCCTGTCCGGCCAGATCGTCAGCCGTACCGGCCGCTGGAAGGCGTTCCCGATCCTCGGCACCGGTCTCACCGCCGTCGGGCTGCTCCTGCTCCACCAGCTCACCGAGTTCACCGGTACGTGGCAGATGAGCGTCTACCTCTTCGTCTTCGGCGCCGGGCTCGGGTTCGTCATGCAGGTCCTCGTTCTGGTCGTGCAGAACGCCGTCAGCTACCAGGACCTCGGCGTCGCCACCTCGGGAGCGACCTTCTTCCGTTCCATCGGCGCCTCCTTCGGCGTCGCCGTCTTCGGCACGATCTTCAGCAACCTGCTCCGGGACAAGCTCGCCGACGCCCTCGCCGGCAAGCCCCTGCCGCCCGGCGCCGGGACCGGGCAGCTCGCCGCCGACCCGCACTCCCTCGGCCTGCTCCCCGCCGCGCTGCGCGGCCCCGTACTGCACGCCTACGCGACGTCCATCACCGACGTCTTCCTGTACGGCGTGCCGGTCGCGCTCCTGGCCTTCGTCATCGCCTGGTTCCTGAAGGAGGACACGCTGCGCGGCTCCGTGACCGCCCCGGAGATCACCGAGACCCTGGCGTCCAACCCCGTCGAACGCTCCTCGCGCGACGAGGTGGCCCGCGCCCTGTCGGTCCTCGGCACGCGCGAGGGCCGCCGCCGCGTCTACGAGGAGATCACCCGGAAGGCGGGGTACGACCTGCTCCCGGTGGCCAGTTGGCTGCTGCTGCGGGTCCGGCGTGAGGGCGTCGTCCAGCCCGCCGCGCTCGCGGAGCGCGCGACCGTGTCGCTGCGGACCATCACCGACGCGTCCCGGCAGTTGGAGGAGCGCGGGCTGACCCGCCGCCGAGGGGTGGAGATGATGCTCACGGAACGGGGCGCGGAGACGGCCGAGGCGCTGGCCGCGGCCCGGGAGGAATCGCTCGTCGAACTGCTGGGGGACTGGTGGGGAGCCGACCGGCCGACCGATCTGGTGGCGCTGGTGCGGGAGCTGAACGGCGAACTGTGCGGCTCCGACGCCGAGCAGCCCATGGCCCCGCCGCCGCCCAGGGACCACGCCGCCTGAGCCCGTCTACAGCGCGCTGGGTACGGTCAGCTCCTTGCCGTACCAGATCTCCCCGTACGGTCCCGAGCCGTACGCCGGGATCTCCCGGAAGCCGTGCTTCACGTACAGCCCCCGCGCCTCGACCAGATCCAGCCGCGTGTCGAGGACGAGCCGGTGCGCCCCCAGCCGCCGCGCCGCGTCCTCCAGGGCGGCCAGCAGCGCCGCGCCGCCGCCCGACCGCCGCGCGGCGGGACTCACGTACACCCGGGTCAGCTCGGCGGTCGCCGGGTCGAGCATCCGCACCCCGCCGCAGGACGCGGCCACGGATCCGCCCCGGCCGGCCTGGTCGCCGTACCGTCCGACCACGAACTCCCCGGTGGGCGGGGTGAGGTGATCGGGCGGGTCGCCCGCCAGGCCCTCGTCGACCTCCGCCTCCGTCGCGGGCCGCCGCCAGTACCGGCCCGCGACCTCGGCGTAATAGGCGCGACGCAGCCGGACGGCGTCGGGCGTGGCGAAGGACTCGGGGCGTACCGACCAGTTCATGGTCGTCTTCCTACCGGCGCCCGGCGTCGTTTGGCCAACGGATTACGGGCAACCCGACTCCACGAGCAAGAGCCGACACGACACGGCGCGGCGCGAGCCGGCCGAGAACCAGGAAGGCACACATGTCCACTGTTCTGATCGTCGTCGCTCTGATCGTGGGATTCGCGGCGATCGTGGCCGCGGTCCTCTACACGGGACCTGGCGCGGCCGGCGGACGCGGCGCGCTGAAGCGCCGGTTCGGCCCGGAGTACGACCGTGTGCTGGCCCGGCACGACGGCGACTCCAAGGCCGCCGAGCGCGAGCTGCACGAGCGGGTCGAGCGCCATGGCCGGCTGCGGCACCAGCCTCTCCCGGACGAGAAGCGCGAACAGTACGTGGCCGAGTGGGCCGGCCTTCAGGAGCGGTTCGTCGACGCGCCGCGGGAGGCCGTCGCGCAGGCCGAGCGACTGGTGGCCCGGCTGGCGCAGGAGCGCGGCTACCCCGAGGGGGCGCACTACGACGACCAGGTGGACGCCCTCTCCGTCCACCACGCGACCGCGGTCGACGGCTACCGCCGGGTGCACCACGCGGTCTCGGACGAGGGCCGCGGTACGACCACGGAGGAGCTGCGCGAGGCCATGGTCGGCGCGCGGGAACTCTTCGAACGACTGATCCTCGCCCACCCGGACGACGAAGGCGGCCACGGCCGCACGACCCGGGGCACCGGGCGGAACCGGAACTTCTCACTGCGGCCCAAAGGGAGTGGTGCGTGATGAGCGACCAGCGGAAGAGTGACACGAAGGACGACGAGACACGGACGAAGGCGGCACGCGAGCAGCAGACCGCGGTGACCCCGGTGAGGCCGCTCCACGCGCCCGACGCGCCGGCCGGCGGTACCCGGCCCCCCGAGGCTCCCGAGACCCCGGCGGCCCCGGCCCCGCCGACGGAGGCCCCGCCCACACGGGTTCTGCCGGTACAGGCCCCGGCGCAGCCGCGGCAGGCGGTCTCCGCGCGCGCCGTGCCCACCGCGAAGGCCGGGCAGGACGCCGGGGCCCCGGACGGGCGGCTGTTCCCCCAGGGCGAGAGCGAACGGCTCTCCGAGCGGCTCCAAGAGGCCCTGAACTCCTTCGTCGACGGGCCCCGGCGCTCGGTCGAGGAGGCGGCGGGCGTGCTCGAAGACGCCGCCCGGCAGCTCACGACCGCGCTCGCCGAACGGCCGCGTTCGCTGCGCGCCGGCTGGGACGGGGAGCGCGACGCCGCTGCGGCGGAGGGCTCCGACACGGAGGAGCTGCGGCTCGCCCTCCAGAACTACCGCGAGATGACGCAGCGGCTGCTGCGGGTCTGAGGGAAGCGCCCGTACGAAGACGGGAGGCGGCGGGCAAGGGACGGCCCGCCGCCTCCGCACGTGCCCCGCGCGCCGCACACCCGGAAACCCCGTCAGCCCAGGACATCAGCCCAGGACATCAGCCCAGGACATCAGCCCACGACATCAGCCCACGACGTCAGCCCAGGACACGGGCGAGCGCGAACCCGTCGTGCCCCTTGATTCCGACCGTCTGCACCGCCGTCGCCGACAGCCGCGGGTTCTTCGCCATCTCCTCGATCATCCGCCGGGTCCCCAGCACCGAGGGGTCCGTGCTGTCGGGGTCGGTGACGGCCCCGCCCCGTACGACGTTGTCGACGACGATGACGCTGCCCGGCCGGGTGAGCCGCAGCGCCCACTCCACGTACTGCGGGTTGTTCCGCTTGTCGGCGTCGATGAAGACGAAGTCGAACGGGCCCGCGCCCTCGGCCAGCAGCACGGGCAGCGTGTCCAGCGCGGCCCCCGTCCGTACCTCGGCGATCCCGTCGAGCCCGGCGCGCGCCAGACTGCCCCGGGCCACGTCGGCGTGGGCGGGGTCGTACTCCAGGGAGATCAGCCGGCCGTCCTCGGGCAGCGCGCGGGCCAGCCAGATGGTGCTGTAGCCGCCGAGCGTGCCGATCTCCAGGATCGTACGGGCGCCCTGCACACGGGCCAGGATCTGGAGCAGTTTGCCCTGGTTCGGGGCGACGTTGATGGCGGGCAGACCGGCCGCCTCACTGGCGGCGAGTGCGGCCGACAGGGCCACGTCGGCGGGGGCGAGGTGATCGGTGAAGTACTGGTCGACCGCGTTCCACCGTCCGTGCTGTCCCTGGGTCTCCTGTGACATGCGGGCCTCTCAATCGTTTCGGAGGTGCGTGACGAACGTGATGTGCGAGATGCGTGTGCGGCCTCATCTTGATCCCGCCCGTACCTCCCGCGCATCTCCCGCGGCCCCCGATGTCCTGTACGTCGGACGGAAACCGGGGTGACGCTCAGGCGAAGAGGGGGTTGCCGTGGTCTTCTCCACGGGGCAGTGCGACGCTCTATGCCCCAAGGACGGGGTTTATCGGACGGAGGGTCGGCGCGGCGTGGTGAATGCAGAACACAGCGTGCACGGCGGGGTGGCGGCAGGTACGGCGGGGACCGGTTTCGGTACGGCCCGCATCGTGCTCTGGCTGCTCGCCGCGGTGCTGGCGGTACGGCAGGCGGCGGTGGTGCTCAGACAGCCGCCCGGTGAACGGCTCACGGATCTGGAGACCTGGATCGGGGACAACGGCGTCCTCCACGTGACGGGATCGCTCTACGACACCGGAAGGTTCACCGGGACGCCGTTCGCCGGGCTGGTCCTCAAACCCCTGGCCAGGTCGGCCGAGGAGAGCCTCGGCGTCGCCTGGACCCTCGGCACCCTGCTGCTGGTCGTGGCCCTCGGCCTGGTCGTGGCCCGCCGCGCGCTCCCGGGTGAACTGTCCCGCCGTACGGGGCTGCTCGCCGCGCCCGTCGCGATCAGCCTGCTCATGCTCTCGCTGCCCGTGCGCAACAGCTTCTCCCTCGGCCAGACCAGCATCATCCCCGTCCTGCTGGTGCTGCTCGGCTGCTTCGCCGTACGCGGCGAACGCGCCTCCGGCGTCCTCATCGGCCTCGGCGCGGCCCTCCAGCCCGCCGTCCTCCTCTTCACACCGCTGCTGTGGCTGACGGGCCGGAAGCAGGCCGCCCTGACCTCGGCGGGGAGCTTCGCGGCGCTGACCGCGCTGGCGTGGGCGGCGATGCCCGGCGACTCGTGGGCGTACTGGGTGCACCACGTGGCGGGCGCGGGGCTCGGCGAGCGCGCCGACAGCCTCGCCAACCAGTCCCTGCACGGCGCGCTGCTCAGGATCGGTCTCGAAGGGCCGCTGGAGGTCGTGCTCGTCATCGTCCTCGCGGCCGTCGTCGCCGTACTCGGCCTGCGCAGGGCGGCCCGCTACGCGCGCGACGGACAGCTCCTGCTGGCCGTCGCGCTGACCGGCTGCGTCGCGATCGCGGTCTCCCCGACGGCCTGGCAGCACCAGCTGCTGTGGGTGCTGCTCGCGCTGGTCGGCCGGGTCGGCACCCGGGCCGGGGACCGGCTGGTGTGGCCCGCGGTGGTGGTGCTGGTGATGACGCTGCCGGGCAAGATGATGCTGCCGAACATGGCGGTGCTCGCCCCGCTCCGGGAGAACGTGCCGCTGATCGCGGCGCTCGCGGCGGCCTGCGCGGTGCCGTTCCTGACGCGCGCCTCGCCCTACTTCGACCGGCCCGTCCCGACCGAGTACGCGCGGGCCGAGCCCGCCCGCTGGAGCCGGGTCCCGCTGGCACCGTTCTGGAAGCGGCTGGTCAGCCGGCCCAACCTGCTGCTCGAACTGCTGGTCATCCGCGTCGGCTACTCGGCGTACTCACACATCCGCCTCGTCGCCACGGGCGGCCGGGAAGAGGCGGAGGAACACGCCCGCCAGGTCCACGGGATCGAGCGGGCGCTCGGGATCGACATCGAGCACTGGGTCAACCACGCGGTCGTGGACGTCAAGTGGGCCGAGAGCTTCTTCAACTTCTACTACACGTCGTTCCACTTCGTGGTGCCGCTGACCATCCTCGGTGTCCTGTACGTACGCCGCCCCGCCGACTACCGCTGGGCCCGCTCCTCCCTCGGCTTCGCCACCGTCCTGGCGCTCATCGGCTTCTGGTTCTACCCGCTCGCGCCGCCGCGGCTGATGCCGGGGATGGGGTTCATCGACACCGTGCACGGCCCGCAGGACCTCACCAACCCGGACTACGGCGCGCTGACGGCGCTCACCAACCAGTACGCGGCGATGCCGTCGCTGCACTTCGGCTGGTCGCTGTGGTGCGGTGTGGTGATCGTGGTCCTCGCGCCCAAGACGTGGATGAAGCTCCTCGGGCTGCTCCACCCGCTCTTCACGGTGTGCGCCATCGTCGCCACCGCCAACCACTGGGTGCTGGACGCGGTGGGCGGCGCGGCGGTCGTGGGCGCGGGCTTCGGACTGACGTATCTGCTGGCGGGGCCGAGGCGGCTGCTGCCACGGGTGGTGCCGAAGACCGACCCCTTCCCGAGGAGCCGCGAGCCCGCCGACGATGCCACCCCGGCAGTGAACAGCGCCGGGGCCGGTACCGGCGCGGGGGTGACGGCGAAGGCCGCGGGCGCGGCGCGGGAGTAGCGGAGCAGGGCGGGGCGGGCGGGGCGGACGGGGCTCAGGGGCGGACGATCGGGCCCTCCCCGGCCGCCCGCCTCTCCCCTCGGTCCCCTTCGGAGACCGCCCCTTCGGAGACCGCCGCTTCGGAGACCGTCCGCTCGGAGACCACCTCCTCGGAGGCCGTCCCCTTCTCGAAGACCGCCTCGGCGTCGAACGCCGCCCGGCGCGTCGCCCTGCGCAACGCCCTGAGCAGGGCCGGGCCGACCGTCAGCGTCAGGACGACCGTCAGCACGGCCCGGCCCAGGTCCCAGCCGAAGGACGTCGCCGCGCAGTACGCGAGGAAGCGCGCCAGGTTGGCCTGGACCGGGTCGCCCGGCTGGAAGGAGATGCCGGAGGACAGCCCGCCGAGGTACGTCCACCCCTGGAGGTTCATGACCGTGCCGTACGCGAACGCCGCGCCCGCCCCGTACAGCGCGAGCATCGCCCGCTCGGCCCCGCCGCGCAGCCGGGCGTGGCCCGGCAGCAGCCCGGCGCCCATCGTGAACCAGCCCATCGCCAGCATCTGGAACGGCAGCCAGGGACCGACCCCGCCCGTCAGCAGCGCGGACGCGAACATCGTCACCGAGCCGAGCACGAAGCCGAATCCGGGCCCCAGGACCCGGCCGCTCAGCACCATCAGGAAGAACATCGGCTCCAGCCCCGCCGTACCCGCGCCCAGGGGTCTCAGCGCGGCGCCCACGGCGGCGAGCACCCCCAGCATCGCCACCGCCTTGGCGTCCAGACCGGAGTCGGCGATGGTCGCGACGACCACCGCCACGAGCAGCGGGAGCAGCGCGGCGAAGAGCCACGGGGCGTCGCCGGAGTGCGCGAGCCCGGAGTCGGGGCCCGCGAGGAGCGGCCAGCCGAAGGCGGCCACCCCGATCGCGCCGGTCAGGACGAGGGCGCAGACCGCGCGAGGCCCCAGCCGTACGGCGCGTACCGCACGCGCCCCACGCGCCCGCCGAGGATCTTCGGCCTGTACGGCCGGCTCGGTCCGCCCGGTCACGGGGTCTCCGCCGTCGCGGCGAGCGCCGTACGCACCTGTGCCACCGTCAGCCACTCGTGCGGCGCCATGACCTTCGCCACCTGCGGAGCGAACGCGGGCGACGACATCACCACCCGGGGCGTCGGGCCGTCCGCCACGACCTCGCCGTCGGCCAGGATCACCACCCGGTGGGCGAGTTCGGCGGCGAGCTCCACGTCGTGCGTCGCCAGGACGACCGCGTGCCCCTCGGTCGCGAGGCCGCGCACCAGCTCGACGAGGCGCGCCTTCGCCGCGTAGTCGAGACCGCGCGTCGGCTCGTCCAGGAGGAGCAGCGGCGGCCGTCCCGTGAGGACCACGGCGAGCGCCAGCGCCAGCCGCTGCCCCTCGGAGAGATCGCGCGGATGCGTGGTGCCCGCGATGTCCGGCAGGAGTTCTCCGACCAGGGCCAGGCACCTGCCGGGCGGCGCGCCCGCGTCCTCGTCCGCCGCCGCGCACTCGGCGGCGACCGTGTCGGCGTACAGCAGGTCGCGCGGCTCCTGCGGCACCAGACCGACCTGCCGGACCAGCTCGCGCGGCGGCGTACGGTGCGGGTCGCGGCCCCCGACGCGTACGGTCCCGGCGGCCGGCGCGACCGTCCCCACCAGGGCGGCGAGCAGGGTGGACTTGCCCGCGCCGTTGCGGCCCATCAGGGCCACCGTCTCGCCGGGCGCGACGGTCAGCGACACGGCGCGCAGCGCCTCGGTCCGCCCGTGCCGTACCCGCAGCCCGTCGACCGCCACGGGGGCGGCGGCCCCGGTCCCCTCCCCGGCGCGCGCGGGGCGCCGGTGGAACAACGCGCCGAGCCCCCGCCGTACAGCCGGATCCGGGGCCGAGTCCGGAGCGCCGGAGCCCGGAGTGCCGGTGGCCGGCCGTGTCCGTACGGGAGCGACCGCCACCGGCTCCGCCCCGGCCAGCCGTTCGCGCAGCCCCGCCGCCCTGCGCCGGGCGTCCCGTACGGAGAGGGGCAGCGGCTCCCAGCCGGTCAGCCTGCCGAGCGCCACCACCGGCGGACACACCGGCGACACCGCCATGATCCGCTCCGGCGCGCCGATCACCGGGGCGCGGCCGGGGCCCGGCAGCAGGATGACCTGGTCCGCGTACTGCACCACCCGCTCCAGGCGGTGTTCGGCCAGCAGGACCGTCGTGCCGAGGTCGTGCACCAGCCGTTGCAGCACGGCGAGCACGTCCTCGGCCGCCGCCGGGTCCAGCGCCGACGTCGGTTCGTCGAGCACCAGCACCTTCGGGTGCGGGGTCAGTACGGAGCCGATCGCGACCCGCTGCCGCTGCCCGCCCGAGAGCGCGGCGATGGGCCGGTCGCGCAGCTCGGCCAGGCCCAGCAGGTCGAGCGTCTCCTCGACGCGGCGGCGCATCACGTCCGGCGCCAGGCCCAGCGACTCCATGCCGTACGCCAGTTCGTCCTCGACGGTGTCGGTGACGAAATGGGCGAGCGGGTCCTGGCCGACCGTGCCGACGAGATCGGCGAGTTCGCGCGGCTTGTGGGTACGGGTGTCCCGGCCGCCGACGGTGACCCGGCCGCGCAGCGTGCCGCCCGTGAAGTGCGGGACGAGGCCGGAGACCGTCCCCAGCAGGGTCGACTTGCCGGCCCCCGACGGGCCGACGAGCAGCACCAGTTCGCCCTCGGGCACGGTGAGGTCGACCCCGCTGATCACGGGCGTGGAACCGCCTCCGGCGCCGTCGGCGTACTCCACCGACATCTGCTCGAATCGGATCACGGTGTCGGCTCCTCGGGTAGCGGCGGTGGCCCTGGCGCGGGCGCGACGAACGCGGGCAGCAGCCCGGTCAGCACCCCCGCCGCCGGCCACAGCGGCAGCGTCGGTGCCTCCAGCGGGACGACCCCGGGGTGCAGCGCCGCCGGATCGGCGACGCCCGCCGCGATCAGGGCGCCCGCGACGGCCGCGCCCGACGCCGCGACCAGCCAGGCGCGGGCGCCCCAGCGGTCCGGCCGGTAGCGGGTACGGACCGAGCGCCGCCCACCGAGCCGCAGCCCGGCCGCCGCGGCGACGGCCCCCGCCGCCAGCAGGGCGGGCCGGTATCCGCCGCCCGTCGCGGCGAGCAGCCCGTACACGCCCGCGCAGACGCCCAGCAGCCCGCCGAGGGTGAGCGCGGTGGTGGTGCGGCGTACGGCGGGCGGGACCTGTGCCGTACGGCCGTACCCCCGGGCGTCCATCGACGCCGCGAGCGCCACCGAACGCTCCAACGCGCCCTCCAGCACCGGCAGCCCGATCCGCAGCACCGCCCCGACCCCGCCGGCGGACCGGCCGCGCAGCCTGCGGGCGGTGCGCAGCCGCGCGACGTCGGCGACCATGTTCGGCGCGAAGGTCATCGCCACGACGACGGCGACGCCCACCTCGTAGAGCGCGCCCGGCAGCGACTTGAGCAGCCTGACCGGGTTGGCGAGGGCGTTGGCGGCGCCCACGCAGATCAGCAGGGCGGCCAGCTTCGCGCCGTCGTACAGCGCGAACACGACCTGCTCGGCCGTCACCCGGCCACCGATCCGCACCCCCGCCGCCCAGCCGGGCAGTGGCACCTCGGGCAGCGTGAACAGGACGTGCGCGCCGGGCACCGGGGAGCCGAGGAAGACGGAGAACAGCAGCCGGACGGCGAGCACGGCCAGCCCCAGCTTGACGAAGGCCCCGTACGAACGGGCCCAGGGCGCGTCCGTACGGCGGGCCGCCACCACATAGCCGGCCACCGCGACGATCAGTCCGAGCAGCAGGGGGTTGGTCGTACGGGAGGCGGCCGCCGCCAGTCCGAGCGCCCAGAGCCACCAGGCCCCGGCGTGCAGGGCGTTGAACCGGCTAGCCTCGGGCGCCCGCACCGTACGGCGGGGGGAGGCGGAGCCCACGGGGCGGTGCGTCGTGCGGTCCATGGGGCGGTTCAGCCGCGCCGGCGGCGCGCCTGCCACACCCCGGCGGCGGCGAGCACGGCCACGGCGGCGAGGCCCGCGAAGAGGCCGAGCGACGGGCCGCCGCCGCCCTGCTCCGGCTCGGCGGCCCGCGTACGGTCGGTGGTGGGCGTGGGGGAGGACGCACCGGAGGACGGGGCGTTCGCCGAGGACGGAGTCTCCGGCGAGGACGGGGTGTCCGCCGCCGCGCCGTCCGGCACCTGCTCCCCGCAGCCCGACTCCGGGTAGCCGGAGATGGCGCAGAGCAGCGCGGCGCTGTTGTAGCGCAGCGGCTTCGCCACCGAGGCGAGCGCGTCGGCGGCGGTGGCGTCCGCGCCGACCCGCGCGCACCGCGCCATGGGCGCGGGCGGCTCCTCCCCGGCCGGGGCGTCCGCCGCCGTACCGGCGTCGACGACGACGGCGATCCGCTTGGCGCCGTCCCGCGCCGGGGTGGCGGCGCAGACCGCCGCGAAGTCCGGCGCGGTACGGGGCCGGGCCGCGTCCCCGCTGTCCGCGCTCACCGCGAAGCGGAAGCCGGCGACGGTGCCGTCGGCGGGGCGCAGCACGGCCGGGCCCTGGGTGGCGTACGTCCAACTCCCGCCGGTGGCCTGCCAGAACGACCAGTAGCGGTAACCGGCGGCCTGCGCGCCGCCCGCCCCGGAGCCGAGCACGATCCCCAGCGCCACCACGGCGGCCGTCGCGTACCGCGCCGCACGGAGCGGACGGAGCGGACGGAGCGCACGGAGCGGACGTGGCGAACGCGGTGGACGTGGCGAACGCGGTGGACGTGGTGAGCGCGCCGGACGTCCCGGACGCGGCGGGCGGCGTATCACGGCTGCCGGCTCTTCCTGCGGCTGAGCAGGAACGCGGTTCCGAGCGCCGCGACCACGCCGATCCCGGCGACCCACAGGAGCACCGCGGCGCCGCCGTCGGCGATCGCGCTCTCCGCGGCGTTGCCGGGGCGTGGCTCCGGAGGCGTCACGGACTTGGGGGCGGGGCCGGTCGCGTTCAGCCGCTCCACGAGGTCGATACCGCCGAAATTACGCGGGTCGGTGTCGGTCGCGTAGGCGGCGAAGATCAACTGGGCGTACGCGGCGGGCCCCTGCTCCTGGGCCCACGTCCCCGAGTTCTTCTTCAGCCACTCCAGGGCGCCGGTCGCCTGGTCCCCGTAACCGGCGGCCGTCAGGGCGACCACCGCGTCCGCCGTGTTCCCGATGTCCGGTGCCGGCGCGGCGGCGTCGCCGCCCTCGGTGCCGGGCAGCGGCGGCTGGTCGAGGTGGCCGGTGGCGGTGAGCACCCCGGCCAGATAGGCGGCGCCGTTGCGGGCGGCCCGCTCGGGGGAGGGCCGCTTCGAGCCGGTGGACGGTACGCAGGCGGGCGCGGGTCCCGCCGTGACGGGCGCGCTGACCAGCCGCTTGCCGAGCCCGGCGAGTACGGCCGCCGCCGTGGCGTCGTCGTTCGCGGTCAGCTTGCCGTTCTGGTCCCGCTGGTACGCGAAGGCCCCGGCGTCCGCCCCCGAACCGGCGTCGCACGGGATCGAGAGGTCCACGAGCGCGTCGTACGCGTGTTTGCCGTCCGGGTCGCTCTGCGGCACGCGCATCGCGGTGGGCCGTACGCCGGCGGAGGTCAGCGCGCCGATCACCAGGGAGGTGGAGTTGGCGTCGCTCGGCGCGCCCGGGGTGTAGCCCCAGCCGCCGTCCGTGTTCTGGGTGGAGCGCAGCCAGGCCACGCTCGTCGCCATGAAGGGCCGCTGGTCGCCGAGCGAGGAGAGCGCCTGGACGGCGACCGCCGTGGAGTTGGAGTCGACCGGGGTGCTCGCGGCGCACGGCGCGGCCGGGTCGGCGCGGAACGCCGCGAACCCGCCGTTCGCGCACCGCTGCTTCTTCAGCCAGCGCACCGCGTCGTTGGAGGGCCGGACGCCCGCGGCGGCCTGGCCCAGCAGGGCGAGGGACTGCCGCCAGACGCCGTCGTACGTGGGGTCCTTGTCGCCGTACAGCCCGTGCGGCGGCTTCACCACCGGCGCCGGCGCCGGCTCGGACGGTGAGGGGGAAGAGGAAGGGGAGGAACCGGCGGCGGGAGGAGGTACGTCGCCGCCCGCGAAGGCGGCCGGCGCGAACACCACGCACAGCACGGCGGATGCGGCGAGCGCCGCGGTGCAGCGGCGAACGGTGGTCATGGCGACTGGGCCTCTCCTGCGGGAGCCGGACACCAGGCACACTCAAGTACCAGACTCCGGCCTCGTGAACCTCGACGATGCCTGCCCCGGCGGCTGCCGATGGCATGAGCCGGTCACGACCGCGTACGGAGCATTCCGACTCGCCGCCGGCGACGGCGGCTCACGGCTGCGGGCCAGTGCCGGTTTCGCACCGGCTTCCCTCCATACGGGCATGATGACGACGCGCCCACTCTACCGGCCCGGTCCCGCCGGGCTCCCCGGCCCCGGCCCCGGCACCCGCCCGGCCCCGGCTCGTCCGCGGCGGCGGCGGAGGGAGGGTCCGGAGCGGTCCTACCCGACAACCAGGTTAAATCCGGCGAACAGTCGGGAAACACTTGCCCCTTGGTGTGCGAGACCTCTTGTTCGGGCAGTATCTACGCGCGTATCTTGAGCCGACTTTTCCGCCATCCCGCTCATCCGCGACGTCACCGAAGGAACCCACGGGGGGCCCGCCGGAAGTCGCAGCCCAAGTAACAGAAAGAGTCACTCGTGTCTTCCTCCATACCCCCGGCCTTCCGTGGCCGCCGCGCGAAGATCGTCGCGCTGGCGCTGCCCGTGGGTCTCGCCGGTTCCCTCGTCGTCCTGCCCTTCACCGCCCAGGCGACCCCGTCGCCGGACGCCGTGATCGCCGAGGTCTTCGGCGGCGGCGGCAACTCCGGAGCCTCCCTCACCAACGACTTCATCGAGCTGGGCAACGCGGGCAGCGGCGCCTTCGACCTCACCGGCTGGTCCGTCCAGTACCTCAGCGGCTCGCCCACCGCGAGCTCCAAGTGGCAGGTCACCCCGCTGACCGGGGCCATCCCCGCCGGCGGCAGCTACCTCGTCGAGGAGGGCAAGGGCGCGGGCGGCGACACCGCCCTGCCCACCCCGGACGCGGCCGGCACGATCGCGATGTCGGCGAGCAGCGGCACCGTCGCGCTCGTCCACTCCACCACCGCGCTGGCCTGCCTGACCGCCGCCGACTGCACGGCCGACGCCACGGTCAAGGACCTGGTCGGCTTCGGCACCGCCGTCGTACGGGAGGCCACGCCGGCCACCGGCGCGGGCAACACGACCTCGGTCGCCAGGAACGCGGCGCTCACCGACACCGACGACAACTCCGCCGACTTCACGGGCGCCACACCCTCCCCCCGCAACAGCGCGGGCACGGGCGGCGGCCCGGAGCCGACCCCGACCCCCTCGCCCACCAGCACCACCCCCGGTGAGCTGCGCGTCCACGACATCCAGGGCACCACCCGTATCTCCCCGCTCGCCGGTTCCACCGTCACCGACGTGCCCGGCATCGTCACCGCCGTACGCGCCACCGGCTCCTCGCGCGGCTACTGGCTCCAGGACCCGACCCCGGACAAGAACCCGGCGACCAGCGAGGCCGTGTTCGTCTTCACCGGCTCGGTCACCCCGCAGGTCAAGGTCGGCGACTCGGTCCTGGTCAGCGCCAAGGTCACCGAGTACTACCCGGGCGGCGCCGCGAGCGGCAACCAGTCCGTCACGGAGCTGACCGCCCCCACCTCCACCGTCCTGTCCTCCGGCAACGCGCTGCCCGCCGCCGAGGTCATCGACGGGAAGACGCTGCCCGAGGCGTACGCGCCCCAGGTCAAGGGCCTGAACATCGAGCCGCTGGACCTGAAGCCCAACAAGTTCGCCCTGGACTGGCTGGAGTCCCGCGAGGGCATGCGCGTCCAGGTCAAGGACACGCGGGTCGTCGGCGCCTCCAACGCGTACGGCGAGACCTGGGTCACCACCAAGCCCAAGCAGAACGCCACCCCGCGCGGCGGCACCCTCTACGGCTCGTACGACCAGCCCAACTCGGGCCGTCTGCTGGTCGCCTCGCTCACCGGCGAGAAGGCCGCGGCCAACGTGGGCGACACGCTCACCGGCCCGACGACCGGCGTGCTGGACTACTCCAACTACGGCGGCTACGGCCTCCAGGCCACCACCCTCGGCACGGTGAAGTCCGGCGGCCTCAAGCCCGAGGTGGCGAAGAAGGCCAAGGCCGACGAGCTGGCGGTGGCCACGTACAACGTCGAGAACCTCGACCCGACCGACCCGCAGTCGAAGTTCGACCGGCTGGCCGAGGGCGTCGTCAAGAACCTCTCCTCGCCCGACGTCGTGAGCCTGGAGGAGATCCAGGACAACAACGGCGCCAAGGACGACGGCACGGTCGCCGCCGACAAGACCCTCGCGCAGTTCATCGCGGCGATCAAGGCCCAGGGCGGCCCGACGTACGACTGGCGCTCGGTCGACCCGCAGGACAAGGTCGACGGCGGTGAGCCCGGCGGCAACATCCGAAACGTCTTCCTCTTCAACCCCCGGCGCGTCAGCTTCGTGGACCGTCCGGGCGGCGACGCCACGACGGCCACGCAGGTCGTCAAGGCGCCCAAGTCCGGCAAGAACGCCAAGGACCGGGGCATCACGCTCTCCGTCTCCCCGGGCCGGATCAACCCCACCGCCGACGCCTGGAAGAACAGCCGCAAGCCGCTGGTCGGTGAGTTCACCTTCCGGGGCGAGCAGGTCTTCGTCATCGGCAACCACTTCAACTCCAAGGGCGGCGACCAGTCGCTGCACAGCCGCTTCCAGCCGCCGGTCCTCGGCTCCGAGACCCAGCGCCTGGCGCAGGCCAAGGAGGTCAACACCTTCGTGACCAAGCTGCTCTCCCAGGACGCGACGGCCAAGGTCGTCGTCCTCGGTGACCTGAACGACTACCCGTTCTCCAAGCCCGTCGCCGCCCTCACCCGGGGCAAGGTCCTCACGGACCTGATGGACAAGCTCCCGAAGAACGAGCGCTACAGCTACGTGTACGACGGCAACTCGCAGACCCTGGACCACATCCTGGTCAGCCCGGGCGTCAAGAAGCCCGACTACGAGGTCGTGCACATCAACGCCGAGTTCGCCGACCAGGCGAGCGACCACGACCCGCAGGTGGTCCGCATCCGCTGACCCGCCTGCGCCGGTGGCGTGTGGGTGCCCCGTGCGTGGGGCGCCCACACGCCACGCCCATGCCCACACCCCCGTCCGGTACGGGGCCGTGCGGTCAGCGGGCCGGCGCGAGCCGTTCGTACACCGTCACCCGCCGGCCGCGGACCTGCTCGTCGGCCACCGCCGTGAAGTACTTCTCCAGCACCGAGATCTTCATCCGGTCCCGTGCGGCCGTCACCGGTCTCGCCACCCGGGGCGCGTCCGTCACCAGCAGGATCCGCCGTTGGGCCAGCATCGCCGCGCGTATCCGGCCCGGGTCCGCCTCCACACCCTTCAGCGTCCCGGACCTCTCCGGGCTCTCCGACAGCGCTATGTCCCGCAGCCCCGAGAAGGCGCCGGGGGAGACGGACCTGGTGTCGCGGCGCGCCGCCGGTACGAAGAGCACCGCGCCGCCGGTCCTCTTCTTCATCCGCCGCACGTCCGACGCCATCGCCAGGACGTCGTCCACCCGGCTCGCCGGGGACCGCTTGGCCAGCGACTGCGGCAGCAGCGCCACCGTCGCGACGGCGACCACGGCGGGGAGGAGCCACCTCGACACGGCCGGGAAGCGCGGCCGTGCGGCCCGGACCGCCGCGCCGACGACCGTACCGATCAGCAGGGCCAGACCCAGCAGGCTGAAGAGGACGTACCGGTCCAGGAACAGCGGCTGGATCAGGGAGAGCCCCATGAGGCCGATCTGAGGCACCGCCAGCAACGGCAGCCCGACGGCCGCCACCGACGGCCGGCCCGCCCGCGGCCGGTCCAGCAGGGCGCCGGCACCACCGATCAGCAGCAGGACGGCGGGCCCGATCGCCATGTGCCAGGTCAGCGGCGGGATCCAGGACACCTGCACGGACTGGCTCCGGCTGAAGAGGGCCAGCGGCAGCACACCCGCCACGGCGACGGCGCAGGCCGCCGCCCAGCGTGTCCACACGTCGCGCCCTGCCCGTGTCCAGAGCAGGGTCACCAGATGCGCCGGCAGCATCAGCAGCGAGAGCCAGTTGAGGAGCCCGCACACCAGGACGGTCCCGCCGTAGGCGGCCCAGTGCACCGTGCGGGCCCGCCCCTGGACCACGGTCACCAGCAGCAGCGTCGCGATCCCGGCCCCGGCCGCGACCAGGGCGTACGGCCGGCCCTCCTGGAGATAGAACTGCACGGCCGGCAGCAGCCCGAACGCCATCCCTCCCGCCAGCCCCACCACCGCCCCGGCCAGCCGGCGGCCGATGACCGCCACACAGGCCGCCGCCACCCCCGTGGCCAGCACCGAAGGCAGCCGCAGCGTCGTGGTGCCGGGCCCGAACCCGGCGAACAGCCCGTGCATCAGCAGGTAGTAACACCCGTGCACGACGTCGACGTTCTCCAGCATGTGGAGTATCTCGGCCGTGGAGCGCCGGGCCACCTGCCAGGTCGCGGCCTCGTCCCGCCACACGCTGTCCTGCCGGGACAGCCCCCACAGGCCGAGGCAATGAGTCCACAGCATCGGGATCAGCCAGACGGCAACGGAACGACGCGGGGGGACGGCCGGAAATCCCAGCGCCTTTGCTGTGTACATGCGCCAATTGAACAGTCATACGATTTCCGTGACGGTTCATAGCGGACCGTAACCGGCTGGAACCAAGGGAGTCAGAGGGCGTCGGGCCCCGTGGGGCCGGGCGTGGTGTCGCACGGGGCCGTCAGGTGGGCGAACGTGTGCGTGACGTCGAGAACCCGCCGTACCGGAGGCGAGCAGCGGAGCAGGGACAGGTCACCGCCCGCCCGGCGGCTCGCGCGGCGCTGGCTCAGGAGGAGGCCGAGGCCCGTGGAGTCCATGAACGGGACCTGGCTGAAGTCCACTTCGACGTACCGGTGTGCCAGCGGGGCCAGGGCGGCGAAGAGGTCGGGGCCCGTGTCGCAGTCCAGTTCACCGCTGACCTGCACCAGGACACGGTCCGGGCCGGTGACGATCTCGACGCTGAGAGGGACGTACGGCGGTACGGCAGAGATGGGGGACCTCACTCCTCCGGTGAACGGGCGGACGCAACGACCGAGCACGGTACACCGCCCGCTACGTGGAGTTGACGCCTCCTCACCCGTACGCACCCCTCAAGCCCGCGGGACGGCTCCATTCCGGCCCCGGACGGCCCACTCCACCGGGGTGCTTCTAGCCGGGCTCCGGGCCGCCGCGCGCCGTCAGGTCGAGCAGCCGGCTGGCCGTCTCGATGTCCGTCCGTACCTGCGCGACCGAGGCGCGGCCCGACAGCCAGGCGATCAGTGTGGCGTGCCAGGTGTGCTCGATGACCCGGACCGCGGAGAGCTGCTCCGGCGTCGGCTCCGGGGTCAGTGACCGCGTCCGGGCCGCGGCGGCGGTCCGGGGGGCGGTGTGGGGGGCCATCGCGTCCAGGATGATCGCAGTGGTCTGCCGCGACACCGTCTCCACCTCGTCGCTGACCCCCCGGTCCGCGAAGGTCAGCGCCCTGATCATCGCGTCCGCGAGCTGCGGGTCGCGCTGGAGCGAACGGAACGCCCGCAGCAGCGTCCCGGCGACCCGCTCCGACGGGCTGTCACCGGCCGGGGGCCGCTTGCGGAGCGTGGTGTGGAGCCGGTCGAGCTGGTCCTGCATCGTGGCGACGAGCAGATGGACCTTGGACGGGAAGTAGCGGTAGAGCGTGCCGAGCGCCACCTCCGCCTCCTCGGCGACCCCGCGCATCTGTACGGCGTCGAACCCGCCCCGGCAGGCGAGCCGTGTCGTGGCGTCCAGGATGCGCCGCCGCCGTGCCTCCTGGCGTTCCGTCAGCGCGGTCGTACAGCGGCGCGAGGCCGTTGCCATCGGTGCCGCTCCCTTCGAACCTCTGCGGGTCGAACCTTTACGGGCGCACAGCATGGCAGACGCCCGCCGTGGCGCGAATCACCTGTTCCGGCGGGTACACCGACGCTACCTGCCGGTAGATTCGATGGCTGTGGGCGGCCGGGTCTGAAACTTGTTCTAGATTGTCGACAGCGGCTACGCTCCGGCGACATTGCCCACAACGGAGAGCGCAGCGATGAAGGGGGCCGAGTGTGACCGCTGAGGCCATAGCGGCGGGCACCGGGCCGGAATCCCAGGACGACCGGGGCGCCGAGGACGGCGGAGGCGACGGCGAACGGCCCCTGCGCATCGCCCTCCTCAGCTACAAGGGCAACCCCTTCTGCGGCGGACAGGGCGTCTACGTACGCCACCTCTCCCGCGAACTCGCCCGCCTCGGCCACAGCGTCGAGGTCATCGGCGCCCAGCCCTACCCCGTACTCGACGAGGGCGTACCCCTCACCGAGCTGGCCAGCCTCGACCTCTACCGGCAGCCCGACCCGTTCCGTACGCCGCGCCGCGCCGAGTTCCGGGACTGGATCGACGCCGTCGAGGTCGCCACCATGTGGACCGGTGGCTTCCCCGAGCCGCTGACCTTCTCGCTCCGCGCCCGCCGCCATCTCGCCGCCCGCGCCGGACAGTTCGACGTCGTCCACGACAACCAGACCCTCGGGTACGGGCTGCTCGGCGACCTCGGCGCACCCCTGGTCACCACCATCCACCACCCCATCACCGTCGACCGGCGGCTCGACCTGGCCGCCGCCGAGGACTGGCGCCGCCGGGCCTCCGTACGCCGCTGGTACGGCTTCACCCGCATGCAGAAGCGGGTCGCGCGCCGGCTGCCGTCCGTCCTCACCGTCTCCGGCTCCTCCCGGCAGGAGATCACCGACCACCTCGGGGTGCGGGCGGACCGGATCGAGGTCGTGCACATCGGCGCCGACACGGAGCTGTTCTCGCCGGACCCCGCCGTGGCGGAGATCCCCGGCCGGATCGTCACCACCTCCAGCGCGGACGTCCCGCTCAAGGGCCTCGTCCACCTCGTCGAGGCGCTGGCCAAGCTCCGTACCGAACACCCCGACGCCCACCTCGTCGTGGTCGGCAGACGCGCCGAGGACGGCCCGGTCGCGCAGGCCATCGAACGGTACGGGCTCGAAGGCGCCGTCGAGTTCGTCAAGGGCATCTCCGACGCCGAACTGGTCGACCTGGTGCGGAGCGCGCGGATCGCGTGCGTGCCGTCCCTGTACGAGGGCTTCTCGCTGCCCGCCGCCGAGGCCATGGCCACGGGCACCCCGCTCGTCGCCACCACCGGCGGGGCGATCCCCGAGGTCGCCGGGGCCGACGGGGAGACCTGCCTCGCCGTGCCGCCGGGCGACGCGGGCGCGCTCGCCGCCGCGCTCGGGCGGCTGCTCGACGACGCGGAGCTGCGCGCCCGGCTGGGCGCGGCGGGCCGTGAGCGGGTGCTCGCGCGGTTCACCTGGGCGAGGGCCGCGCAGGGGACGGCCGAACTGTACCGCGAGGCCATCGCCCGGCAGGGGCACGGGAGACGGGGCCCCGGGGCCGCCGTGTCCGCGCCCGCCGCCACCGTACGGTCCGACGCGCCCCCCGGCGGCGGACGCCGCTGATGGCCGGCCCGTACGCCCGTACCCGCCTCCCCCGCCACCCTCGCCACCTCCGCCCCCTCGACCGCGAAAGCAGGACGACCCTGTGCTGACCGTCGACTTCACCCGCTTCCCGCTCGCCGCGGGCGACCGCGTGCTCGATCTGGGGTGCGGCGCGGGCCGGCACGCCTTCGAGTGCTACCGGCGCGGCGCTCAGGTCGTGGCCCTCGACCGGAACGGCGAGGAGATCCGCGAGGTGGCCAAGTGGTTCGCCGCGATGAAGGCGGAGGGCGAGGTTCCGCGGGGCGCCACGGCCACCGCCATGGAGGGCGACGCGCTCAACCTGCCGTTCCCCGACGCGTCGTTCGACGTCGTGATCATCTCCGAGGTGATGGAGCACATCCCCGACGACAAGGGCGTGCTCGCCGAGATGGTCCGGGTCCTGCGCCCCGGCGGCCGGATCGCCGTCACCGTCCCGCGCTACGGCCCCGAGAAGGTGTGCTGGGCGCTCTCCGACGCGTACCACGAGGTCGAGGGCGGCCACATCCGCATCTACAAGGCGGACGAACTGCTCGGCAGGATGCGGGAGGCCGGACTCAAGCCGTACGGCACCCACCACGCGCACGCGCTGCACGCGCCGTACTGGTGGCTCAAGTGCGCCTTCGGGGTCGACAACGACCGGGCGCTGCCGGTCCGCGCTTACCACAAGCTGCTGGTCTGGGACATCATGAAGAAGCCCGCCGCCACCCGGGTCGCGGAACAGCTCCTCAACCCCGTCGTCGGCAAGAGCTTCGTGGCGTACGCGACCAAACCGCACCTGCCCGCGCCCGGCGCGCCGGCGCCTTCGGTAGACGCCTCAGCGGCGGCCCTCAAGTGACCCTGCCCGGCCGCGGTCCCGGCCCGGGTGCCACCGAACACCTCGTCCTGCCCGGCGTGCTCACCGCGGAGGAGGCCGCGCAGACCGTGGCCGGGATCCTCGCCGTACAGCGGCCCGACGGCGCGATCCCCTGGTTCCGCGGACACCACCTCGACCCGTGGGACCACACCGAGGCGGCCATGGCGCTGGACGCGTCGGGCGAGCACGAGGCGGCGGCGCGGGCGTACGACTGGCTGGCCCGGCGCCAGAACGAGGACGGGTCCTGGTACGCGGCCTACGCCGACGCGGACCGCGAGGTGAGCCTCCCCGCCGACGCCGGCCGGGAGACCAACTTCTGCGCGTACCCGGTCGTCGGCATCTGGCACCACTACCTGGCCACCGGCGACGACGCGTTCCTCGACCGGATGTGGCCCGTCGTCCACGCGGCCGTCGAGTTCGTCCTCGAACTCCAGCGGCCCGGCGGCCAGATCGGCTGGAAGCGCGAGGCGGACGGCACCCCGCTCGACGACGCGCTGCTGACGGGCAGTTCCTCGGTGCACCAGGCGCTGCGCTGCGCGCTCGCGATCGCCGAGGAGCGCGAGGAGCCGCAGCCCGACTGGGAATTGGCGGCCGGCGCGCTCGCGCACGCGATCCGCGACCATCCCGAGCGGTTCCTCGACAAGAGCCGGTACTCGATGGACTGGTACTACCCGGTGCTCGGAGGTGCCGTGACCGGAGCACCGGCCACGGCCCGGATCGAGGCGGGCTGGGAGCGCTTCGTCGTGCCGGGACTCGGGGTGCGCTGCGTCCTGCCCAACCCCTGGGTGACGGGCGGCGAGAGCTGTGAACTCGCCCTGGCGCTCTGGGTGATGGGGGAGTCCGACCGCGCCCTGGAAGTGCTCCAGTCCATCCAGCACCTGCGCGCGGACGGCGGGATGTACTGGACGGGGTACGTCTTCGAGGGCGACGAGCGCGGCATGTGGCCGGAGGAGCTGACCACGTGGACGGCCGGCTCACTGCTGCTGGCGGTGGCCGCTCTGGGCGGCGACGAGGCGACGACCGCCGTCTTCAGCGGCGAGCGGCTGCCGCACGGCCTGGAACCGGACTGCTGCCGCTGACCTGAGCGCCTGTGGTGCGGCTGCCGGTGCCGGTGCCGCTGCTGTCGTCGGCCGCCGCTGCCGCTGCCGCCGCTGTCGCCGCTGTCGGCCGGGGAGCCCGCGCCGTCACCGGCCGGGGAGACCCGAACGGCCCAGTCCGTGTGGCGGCGGGGCCGGGCGCCGGTGAGGCTACAGGCAGTCTGCCAGGGAGGTTCCCATGTCCGACACCCCTCACATACCGGGCGCACCCCGCGTCACGGTGCGCCGCGCCGCACTGGCCCTGCTGCTCTCCTGCGCCCTGCTGCTGACGACGGCCGCGTGCGGGGGCGCCTCGTCCCCCCGTGCCGGGAAGGCCGCAGCGGCCGCCCAGGCGACACCGGCCGCCGAGGTGGCGGCGGCCTCGCCCACCAGCTCCGCCGAGAAGCAGAAGTTCGCCAAGACCCGCTTCGTCGCCAACGCCGGGCTCGCGGCCGGGGCGACGTACCAGTGGATCGTCAAGCCGTACAAGGCGGGCAAGTTCAAGAAGGGCGCGAGCGGGCGGAAGTTCGCCCTGGTCAAGGCGGCTCTCGCCGGGGCCTTCACCTACAACAGGCTCAAGGCGGCGTCCAAGAACGCCAAGGGCGATCCGCTGCTGTCCAAGGCCGTGGCACCGCTGACGGCCGGGATCGCCTCGCTGAAGGGGCTCGCGACGAAGCTCCGCAAGGGCGACGCGAACGGCTCGGACATCAGCAGCTTCGAGAAGTCCATCACCGGCATCAAGAGCGCCGGCGACAGTGCGGGCGCGCCGGTGAAGGACAAGGTGCCCTCGCTGTCGCAGCTCAGCAGCGGCGCCGGCTGACCGGCGGTACGTACGCGGAAGGCCCCGGCCCGGAACGAGAAGTTCCGTGCCAGGGCCTCTTCCGTACGCCTGAAGGGCGAGCGGTCAGCCGCGCTGGATGCCCGAGGTGTCCTGGAGAACGCCGCGGCGGCCGTCCTGCGTCTGGGCCACCAGGCTGGGGCCGCGCTGCTCGACCGCCAAGTACCAGGTACCCGGCGCGAGTTCGGCGATCGGGGACGGCGAGCCGTCCTCACCGAAGAGCGGACGCGCCACCGGTACGGCGAACCAGAACGGCGCGAAGTCGCCCGCCGGAGCCGCCCCGGCCCCCGACGGCTGGGCCTGCTGCGCGGCCGGCTGGGCACCGCCGTACGGCTGCGGCTGTCCCTGCGTACCGAACGGCTGCGGGCCGCCCGGATAGCCGTACCCCTGGCCCGGGCCGCCCGGGCCGCCCGGGGCTCCGCCGTACGGCTGCGGCGTCTGCGGCTTCGGGGGGCCGACGAGGGCGACCTTCAGCGCGGGGACGAGCGGGCCCGCCACAGCGGCGCCGGCGAGGGCCAGGGCGCTGAAGAAGCCGAGGATCTGACCGCCACCGGCACGGCCGTCACCGAGCAGGTACCAGAGCGAGGTCCACGCCACGAAGAGGGCGAGCGCGACACCGAGTTGACCGAGGTCCAGACCCGCGATCTTCTTCGGGACCTGGGGGAGTGCGCGCGAGAGGACGATCAGGGCCGCGGCGATGACACCGGCGATGTGGACGCTCATCACGACGCCGAGGATGTCCCATGCCTTCGGCCCGCTGCTGAAGCTCGTCGAGTCGTAGAAATTGAGGAACGAGGCGATGAACAGCAACACCGCTGCTCCGATCACCACGCCGTCGCCTCTAGTGAGGGAGCGGATGTTCACGTGAAGAATCCTTCGTCAGTCGTCTCGTCGGGGCGGTCGTCGCGGGCCGCTCATGGCGCGGTGCACGGTGCGAAGCTCGGGGGCGGCTCCCTATCGTACGGATGAATCTATCGTCTGCCAGATCGGGTCGTCTGCCGGGTATCTGGCCTGCTACCGGGCCGTTACGAGGGTCCGTTATGCGGTTCCGCGACATCGAAGGGCCGTCCCGGGCCCCGCTTCCGTCCCCTCCGTGACGTGCGCACCAACCGCCTCACCGATTGCCGCGCCAACTCCCTTCAGGATTTACTCAGCTACTCCCCGGCCACTCCCTCACAGTGGTCTCACAGCGATTCACTTCTTCTTCTTTACTTCTCCAGGAAACCTCTGATGCCGGCCGCCAGACCCCGTGCCGCTTTCTGTCGCCATTCCGCGTCGGACAACAGTGCGGCGTCGGCCGAATCCTGCATATTGCCGCACTCGACGAAGACCTTCGGGACGGTCGAAAGGTTGAGACCGCCGAGATCGTCGCGGGTGTCCAACCCCGTACCGTCGCCGAGGTAGTTGGCCGGAGCGCTGCCGGTTTCCCGGCGGAGGTCGACGACGATGCGCTCGCCGAGTTCGCGGGAGGGGCCGACGATCGCGGCGGTGTCCGCGGCGCCACCCTTGACCAGGGCGGGCAGGATGACGTGGAAGCCGCGGTTGCCGGGCGCGGAGCCGTCGGCGTGCACGGAGACGACGGCGTCGGCCTTCGCCTTGTTGCCGATACGGGCGCGCTCGTCCACGCAGGGTCCGTACGGGCGGTCGTCGTCGTGCGTGAAGGTGACCGTGGCGCCCTGCCGCGCGAGCAGTGTGCGCAGCCGCCGGGAGACATCCAGGGTGAACTCGGCCTCCGCGTAGTCCGACTTGGTGGCGGTGCCGGTGGTGTCGCACTCCTTGGTGGCCGTGCCGATGTCGACCTTCTTGTTGATCTCGGCGGTGTGGTCCCGGTTACGGGGGTTGTGGCCCGGGTCGATGACCACGACCTTGCCGGCGAGCGGCCCGGCCGGACCGGCGCCGCCGTCACCGGCTTCGCCCCTGGCGCCGGGGTCGGTGGGGGAGGCGGGCGCGGAGGCGGAGGCGGCGGGTCCGGCGGCCGTCGCGGCGGAGGCGCCGGCGCCGTCGGATCCGCCCGTCCCCTGCCACACGAGCCACCCCGCCAGGCCGGTCGGCACCAGTGCGGCGACCGCGACGGTGAGGTGGCGCCTGCCGAAGCGGCGGCGTGCGGGCTGCGGGCTCTCGTCGTACGACACGTCGCGATGCTAGACGCCCCACGGGTCGATCGGGGGCAGGTCGGGCCCCTGGGGCGGTCAGGGACCCCTCCGACGGGTCAGAGCCCGTCGGCTCCCGGTGCCGTACGCCGCAGCACGCGCAGGCTGTCGGTCACCGACACCTCGGTGAAGTCGCCGGAGGCGAGGGCCCGGAGCCAGACGCGGTACGGCGCCTGGCCGCCGTCCGCCGGGTCGGGGAACACGTCGTGGATGACGAGCAGCCCGCCCTCGGCGACCCGCGGGGCCCACCCCTCGTAGTCGCCGCCCGCGTGCTCGTCGGTGTGGCCGCCGTCGATGAAGACGAGGCCGAACCGCCCGTCGCCCCAGGCGCGCGCCACCCGCGGCGAGCGGCCGACGACCGCGATCACCTGGTCCTCAAGACCGGCCCGGTGGAGGACGGAGCGGAAGACGGGGAGCGTGTCCATCAGTCCGGAGCCGGGGTCGACCAGCTCCGTGTCGTGGTACTCCCAGCCCTCCTGCTGCTCCTCGCTGCCGCGGTGGTGGTCCACGGTGACGACGACGGTGTCCGCCTCGCGCGCCGCCGCGGCCAGCAGCAGCGTGGAGCGCCCGCAGTACGTGCCGATCTCCAGGAGCGGCAGTCCGAGCGCACCGGCCCCGACGGCCGCCGCGTACAGGGCGAGCCCCTCGTGGACGGGCATGAACCCCTTCGCCGCCTCGAAGGCGGCGAGGACGTCCGGCGCGGGTCCGGGCGCGGGCGCTGCGGACGGTTCGGCCGCCGCGGACGTTCCGGTCATGGGGATTCTCTCCTCGGACGGATCCGGCGGTGTGTCAGGTGCCGGGCGCGTCCATGGTGCCGTACGGCCGCGACTGTACCGGGGCCGGGGCCGGGACCCCGACCGTGCCCCCGGCCGGGGTACGGTCCGGGCGCGCGGCCCCGGGCGTCAGGACGTGACCGCGGAGCTGTGCTCCTGCGCGCCCTGCCCCTGCCCCTGTGCCTCTCCCCGGCCCAGGGGCAGGTCGACCGTGACCGCCACCCCGTCGCCCCGGTACTCCGCCGGGCACGCGTGCGACGCGTACCCCGAGGCCGTACCCGCCAGGACGTAGGGCCCGGCGCCCGGCGGCAGCAGCGTGTAGCGGCCCTCCGCGTCGGCCGTGGTGCGGCCCGCCTGCCGGCCGCGCCGGTCGATCAGCGTGACGTTCGCCCGCGCGACCGGCGCGCCGTCCGCGTCGAGTACCCGCCCGGTGAAGCCGCCGGAGCCGGCGACCAGGGTGGTCCGGTGCTCGACCGCCGGGTACCCGGGCTCCTCGCCGACGGCCGAGGGCTCCGGCCGGAGCGCGGACCGCTGACCGGGCAGGAACGCCGCCAGCACCAGGCCGATCAGCACCGCGCCGGTGGCGATCATGAACGAGATGCGGAAGCCGTGCATCGACGGCAGCGCCGCCCCGCCCGTCCGGACCGAGGTGTGGGCCAGCACCATGCCGATCACCGCGCTCGACATCGACGTGCCGATGGAGCGCATCAGGGTGTTCAGACCGTTGGCCGCACCGGTCTCCGACGGGTCGACGGCGCCGATGATCAGGGCGGGGAGCGAGGAGTACGCGAGTCCGATGCCCGCGCCGAGGACGACCGAGATGACCACGGTCTGCCAGGCGGCGTTCATCAGGCCGAGGCCCGCTCCGTACCCCAGCGCGATGATCAGCATGCCGATGATCAGCGTGACCTTCGGGCCGCGGCGGGCCGAGATCCGCGCGTACAGCGGCGCGGTGAGCATCATCGTCAGGCCGAGCGGGGCCACGCACAGACCCGCGACCACCATCGACTGGCCCAGGCCGTAACCGGTCGAGGCGGGGAGCTGGAGGAGCTGCGGCAGGACGAGCGTGACCGCGTAGAAGGCCACCCCGATCATGATCGAGGCGAGGTTGGTGAGCAGCACCTCACGGCGCGCGCTGGTGCGCAGGTCGACCAGCGGGGCGGCGCTGCGCAGCTCCATCACGCCCCACAGCAGCAGGATGGCGGCGGACAGGCCGAAGAGTCCGAGCGTGGTGCCGGAGGTCCAGCCCCAGTCGCTGCCCTTGGTGACCGGCAGCAGCAGGGAGACGAGCCCGGCGGAGAGTCCGAGCGCGCCGAGCCAGTCGAAGGTGCCGGGTGCGCGTACGGAGGACTCCGGTACGAAGGCGACGGTGAGCCCGATCGACAGCGTGCCGAGACCGGCGGCGGCGAAGAACAGGGCGTGCCAGTCGGCGTTCTGGGCGATCAGCGCCGCGACGGGCATGGCGAGTCCGCCGCCCACGCCGATGGACGAGCTCATCAGCGCCATGGCCGAGCCGAGCTTCTCGCGCGGCAGCTCGTCACGCATGATGCCGATGCCGAGGGGTATCGCGCCCATGGCGAAGCCCTGGAGCGCCCTGCCGACGATCATGATCACCAGGTCGTCGGTGACACCGCAGATCAGCGAGCCGACCACCATGACGGCGAGGCTGACGAGCAGCATGCGCCGCTTGCCGTAGAGATCGCCGAGCCGCCCCATGATCGGGGTGGCGACCGCGCCCGCGAGGAGGGTCGCCGTCATGACCCAGGTGGCGTTGGCGGGCGAGGTGCCCAGAAGGGTGGGCAGGTCCTTGATGACGGGAACGAGCAGGGTCTGCATCACCGCGACGGTGATGCCCGCGAAGGCGAGGACGGGGACGATGCCGCCGGCTTTGCGGGGTCGCGGATCCGGGAGACCCCCGGCGTGCTGATCGGTCGTCGTCTGCGGCATACGTGCGGCCTCCGGGGCAGAAAAAAGAAAAAGGGTGTGTACAAAGGGGCGTACAAGGGGAGTGCGGGGGGTGCGTACACGCGTGTGTACGGCTTCGGTGCTGGTGGCGCTGGTACGGGTCGTTCGTGCGGGTCAGACGTGCGGCGTGGGGGTGCGGACCCCGGCGCGGTCCTTGACACGACCGGGCCGGCCGTCAAGTGCGTGCACTATGAAAGCTTCTCAGTGCAACCCGGGCCGCCGCTGCCGTATTCCGGCTCCGGCGGCCATATTCCGGTAAACGCTGTGTGAACGGATCGGCCTCGCCTCGCCGGAGCCCACGTCCCCGGCGAAATATCCATGTACGGGGCACTCGTCTGCTGCGACCATGACGGCCATGGTCCGAGCCTCCTCAGAGCCAGATTCCCCATCGAAAACTGACGCCGACTCCATATCCGCCGCTCCCCCACCCGCCGCTCCCGGATCCGCCGCTCCCCCACCCCGCGCTCCCGGATCCGCCGCTCCCGAGGGCGGGAGACCGGGGGCCCGCACCTGGGCCGTGATCCTGGCCGCCTGCGCCGGACAGTTCCTCGTCGTCCTCGACGTGTCGGTGGTCAACGTCGCCCTGCCGTCCATGCGCGCGGACCTCGGGCTCTCCGCCCCCGGGCTTCAATGGGTCCTCAACGCCTACGCCATCGCCTTCGCCGGCTTCATGCTGCTCGGCGGGCGCGCGGCCGACCTCTTCGGCCGGAAGCGGACCTTCCTGGCCGGGCTCGCGGTCTTCACGCTCGCTTCCGCGGCCGGCGGATTGGCCCAGGAGGGGTGGCAGTTGATCGCCGCCCGCGCGGTACAGGGGCTCGGCGCGGCCGTACTGGCCCCCGCGACCCTCACCATTCTCACCTCGGCCGTGCCCGCCGGCGCCGCCAGGACCCGCGCGATCGGCACCTGGACGGCGGTCGGCGCGGGCGGCGGTGCGGCGGGCGGTCTGGTCGGCGGCCTCCTCACCGACCTGCTCTCCTGGCGCTGGGTGCTGCTGATCAACGTGCCGGTCGGCGTCCTGGTCCTGGCGGGCGCCGCGCTCTGGCTGACCGAGTCCAGGGCCGTCGCGGGCCGCCGCCTCGACCTGCCGGGCGCGGTACTGGTCACGACCGGGCTCGCGGCGGTGGCGTACGGCGTCGTGCAGACCGAGGAGCGCGGCTGGGGCCGGGCGCCGACGCTGCTGCCGCTGCTGGGCGGAGTGCTGCTGCTCGGCGTGTTCGTACTGGTGGAGGCGCGGACCAGGGAGGCGCTGATGCCGCTGGGGCTGTTCCGTATCCGGGCTGTGTCGGCGGCCAACGCGGCGCTGTTCGTCTGCGGCACGGCCTCCTTCAGCATGTGGTTCTTCATGACGGTGTACGCCCAGAACGTCCTGGGCTACACACCGCTGGAAGCCGGGCTCGCGCTCGTCCCCAGCTCGCTGAGCGTGGTGCTCGGCTCGAAGCTCGCGCCCCGGCTGATGGCACGGACCGGGGCACGCGCCCTCGCGGTGACCGGAACGCTGGTGGCGGCGGCCGGCTTCGGCTGGCAGTCCACGATGACCGCCGACGGAACGTTCCTCTCGGCGATCCTCGGCCCCGGCATCCTGATGATGACCGGCCTGGGCCTGGCCACCACCCCGCTGGCCGCCCTCGCCACCGGGAGCGCCGCACCCGGCGACGCGGGCCTGGTCTCCGGGCTGGTCAACACGTCCCGCACGATGGGCGGCGCGCTCGGCCTGTCCGTCCTCTCCACGGTCGCCGCGTCCCGCACGGCGGGCGGCACGGGGCCACAGGAGCTGACCGAGGGGTACGCGCTCGCCTTCAGGACGGGGTGCGGGGTGCTGCTCGGGGCGGTGGCCCTGATGATGCTGTGGCTGCCACGCGCCTCGTCGGACGCATAGCTTCCGTCAGTCACGGACGCGCGTGACGGGGGCGGCCCGTCAGAGCCAGCCCTGACGGCGGGCCGCCCGTACGGCTTCCATACGGTTACGGGTGCCGGTCTTGCCGATCGCCGCCGACAGGTAGTTCCGCACCGTCGACTCGGACAGACGCAGCGCTCGCGCCATGTCCGCGACGGTCGCGCCGTCCACGGACGCGTTGAGCACGTCCCGCTCCCGCGCGGTGAGCGGGCTCGGGCCGGCGCTCAGCGCGGCGGCGGCCAGGGCGGGATCGATCACGGTCTCGCCCGTCAGCGCCCGGCGGATCGCGGCGGCCAGCTCCTCCACCGGGCCGTCCTTGACGAGGAACCCCGCCGCGCCCGCCTCCATCGCCCGCCGCAGATAACCGGGCCGGCCGAACGTGGTCAGGATCAGCACCCGGCACTCCGGCACCTCGGTGCGGAGCGCGGCGGCGGCGTCCAGCCCGCTCAGACCCGGCAGTTCGATATCGAGCAGCGCCACATCGGGACGCGAGGTGAGCGCCGCGTCCACGATCGCGTCACCCCGCGCCACCTGGGCCACCACCTCCATGTCCGCCTCCATCCCGAGCAGCAGGGCGAGGGCGCCCCGCAGCATGCCCTGGTCCTCGGCGAGGAGCACACGTACACACTTGGCCGGTCGCTGGTCCTCGGGCATCTCCGTCACGAGCACAGGTTAGGGCCGCGACCGCCCGCGGCGCTGTGACGACAGCGGCCCTGTGGACAACTCCCGGGCTCAGGTCCGCGCGGGCGCGTCGTCCAGCGGGCGCCCGGTGGCGGCGAGGGGGTCCACCGGCAGCACGGCGACGACCCGGAAGCCCGCCCCCGGAACTCCGCCCGCCCCGCGCGCCGGGCCCGCCTCCAGGGATCCGCCGACCGCCGCGAGGCGTTCGGTCAGCCCCTTCAGCCCCGTACCGCCCGCCCGCTCGCTCCCTCCGCCTTCCGCGGTCTCCGCGCTCTGCCCGGCGCCGCCCGTCCCGTCGTCGACGACCGTCAGCCGTACCCGCTCCGCCGTGCCGTCCACGGTGATCGTGCAGTGGGCCGCGCCGCTGTGCCGTACGGCGTTGGTGACCGCCTCGCGTACGACCCAGCCCAGCAGCACCTCCGCCTGGGGTTCCAGCGGCGGCCCCGACCGCCGCACGTCCGGTGCGATCCCGGCCGCGCTCAGCGCGGAGCGCGCCCGGTCCAGGTCCGTGGCGAGACTGCCCTCCCGGTAGCCGGTGACGGCCTCCCGGATCTCGGCCAGGGCCTGTCTGCCGACCGACTCGATGTCCGCGACCTGGCTCAGTGCCGCGTCCGGATCGCGCGACGCCAGCCTGCGGGCCGCCTCCGCCTTGATGACGATCACGGACATCGTGTGGCCCAGCAGATCGTGCAGATCGCGCGAGAACCGCAGCCGCTCCTGGTCCACCGCGGAACGGGCCAGCTCCAGGCGGGTGTCGCGCAGCTCCCTCACCGTCTCGGAGAGGGTGAGGAGCGCCGAGGTCACCATCATCGAGATGAACGTGCCGTACGCGATGCTGACCGCGCCCCACCCGTCGTGGTACGCGGCGGTGACCGCCGCGGCGGCGCTCACCAGGGCCCCCACCCAGGCCAGCGCGCGGCCCCGCAGCACACTGCCGCAGGCGAGCCCGAAGAGCGGGAGGAAGAGCAGCCAGCTTCCGCCGTAGGCCGCGGCGAGCCCGAAGGTCATCACGCCCATCGCGACGAGCGACCACCGGGTGGCGCGGCTGTCCCGGCTGGTCCGGTCGAAGGCGCGGAACACCACACTGATGTAGAGGGAGTTGAAGACCAGCAGACCGATACCGTCGAGCCAGGGGTTGGGCGTCCTGCCCTGCACGATGTTGGAGAAGGAGCCGAGCCCCAGCAGCAGCCAGGGCAGCAGGGCGTAACCGGACGGCGGTCCCGGCCGTCCCGCGCGCCGTCCCGTGCACCGCGTCTTCCTCACCATGACCCTCTTCATCACACGGTCCTCGCCGAGCCGCGGTACGGGAACACGGCGTACGAACCGAACAGCGGCGGCCGGCCGGGGAACGCCTCGATCGGGAACCAGGGCCCGCCGACCGGCGCGGCGGGCGGGGGAGTGCCTGAGGACAATGCGCCCGCGTACGGGCTGTCTGTTGTCTGCGTCATGCCGAAAACGGTACGGAGCGGCGCTGTTGCCCGGCAGAGTTGGATGTACGGACTCCGCCGGTACAAATGTCCTGTCCGGCAGGCGCGGGCGAGTGAGGGAGGCGGCGCTGTACGGACGCGCGCGCATCGCCACGTGAACGCCAGGGAGGCCGCCACGGGCGTTCCGCGGCGGCCTCCCGGCTGTACCTCGTGTGAGCCGTACCTCGTGTGAGCCGTACGCCGTGTGAGCTGTACGTCCTGTGAGCGGTACGTCGTGTGAGCGGGTCGGGGGACCCGGCCTGTCAGGCCGCGTTCCTGCCCTCGTTCTGGCGGCGGTGGCGGCCGTAGGCGGGAGGCGCGGAGTCCTCCGCCGGTGCCGCGGTGCCGCGGTGCTTGCCGAGACCGTCGTGGTCAACGCCGGCCGCGGTCGCCGTTCCCCGCGGCCGCTGCTGCGTGGTGTCGGTTCGGGTATCAGACATGTGGGAATCCACCCCGCTGTGTTCGCTTGCTGATCATCTGGCACAGGGCCCGGAAGAGTCTAACCAGGTGCCCCAC
Source organism: Streptomyces sp. NPDC059092 (assembly GCF_042756365.1). Taxonomy (NCBI): domain Bacteria; kingdom Bacillati; phylum Actinomycetota; class Actinomycetes; order Kitasatosporales; family Streptomycetaceae; genus Streptomyces; species Streptomyces sp. NPDC059092. The sequence goes on along the minus strand of NZ_JBHZEJ010000009.1, from coordinate 72,027 downwards.
GTCCGGTGAGAGGCGCCTGTTGCAACGGAACCGGCCTGCACATGGCAGGAGTCCGTGGAGCGCCGGACGGTTCCCCCTCGGCCGATTCCGTTCGATCGGACTGCGCCGATTCCATGACCCTGTACTCGTCCGGAGGGGCGGCGGACACCGGCGCGTCCACCGGCGCGTCCACCGGCGCTCGGAGGGACGCCACCCCGCACGGCACCGCGTCCGTCGCGTACGGCAGCCGCAGCACCCCCTCCCGGGTCCACAGCCCGGCCCCCGGCAGCCACCCCCGCGGCGCGGGCCACTCGTGGAGCTGACGGCCCGCCGGGCGCCACACCCCCACCCAGCTCCCCGCTGCGCCGTCGATCCGCAGCCCCACCGCGCAGCTCTCCGGCATCAGCACCTGGCCCGGCTGCACGGCGAAGGGCGTCACCGCCCGGTCGGCGAGCAGCAGGCACTCGGGGAACCGCACGGGTCGGTGGCTCCCCAGCACCCCCCAGCCCAGCCGGTCGTGGCCGGGGGCGTCGGAGCGGATCAGCAGCAGCCCGCTGTCCGGATCCGCCAGCAGCAGACGGTCGTTGCTCTCCTCCGTGATCTGGAGCAGCGGCGTCACCTCACCGCCCCGCGCCAGATCCACGGCGACGGCCTTGACCACGCCGTCCGTCTCCCGGTCGAGCGCCAGTATCCGCCCCGTACGGTCGAGCCAGACCCCGCCCGCGCACCTCCCCGGCACCTCGGCGACCCGCTCAGGGCCGAACGCGCCGCCCGCCACCAGCCAGACCGTGGTCGAGCGGGCGCCCGCCGACAGGGCGTACGCGCGCCGGCCGTCCGGCGACGGCGGCAGCAGCGTCAGCTCCGGGCTCCGCACCGTGCCCACCGGGAGCTGCCCCGTCCCCGGCCCGGTCGGGTACAGCAGCGAGAGATCGTGCCGGTCCGCGACCCAGCGGCGCACCAGCACCCGCCCGTCGGTCAGCGGCAGCACCTCCGTGTCGGGCTCCTCGGGCTGGTCGAGGGGGAGCGGCACGGCATACGGCTCGGGTCCGTCGAGGGTCCACCGCTCCGGGAACCACGCGTCCCCGGTGCCTCCCCTGAGGGCCAGCCGCGCGGCGTACGCCCCGTCCGCCGTGACCGTGAATTCCGTGGGCCCCGCCGTCTCGACAGCACAGGCAGTCATCGATCCGTTCACCTCCGGCGAAGAAGCTAGTTTTCGTACTTCCTGCCGAACAACACGAGACCTCTCACTTCACACATAAGGGTGGCCGTCGCACGATTCGACTGAAAGTGCGGGGGCGGGTGTGCTGCCGAAGAGGACGACGCTTAGGGTAAGGCGACCCTAAGTGACCTTGTCAGGAGCTTGAAGATGTCCGTAAGACGCCGTGGTACGGCCGCCGTCGTCGCTCTCGCCGCCGCACTCTCCCTCGCGGCCTGCGGCAGCGACGACTCCTCCGACAGCGCAGCCGGCTCCGGCGACGGAGGCGGGAAGAAGGCGGCCGTCGCCACCGGGGGCAAGGACTTCGCCGACGCGGCCAAGAAGACCGCCTCGTACGGGAGCGACGCCAAGGCGGGCGAGTTCCCCCGCACGATCACCCACGCGATGGGCACCACCGAGCTCAAGAAGCGCCCCGAGCGCGTCGTCGTGCTCGACGTCGGCGAGCTGGACAACGTCGTGTCGCTGGGGGTGGAGCCGGTCGGCTACGCCCCGACCGAGGGCGACGCCTCGCTTCCCGGCTACCTGGAGAAGGGCGCGGGCAGCCCGAAGAACGTCGGCACGATCAACAACCTCAACCTGGAGGCCGTCGCCGCCCTCAAGCCCGACCTGATCCTCGGCAGCCAGCTCCGTGCCGCGGACAAGTACAAGGCGCTCTCGGCGATCGCCCCCACGGTCTTCTCCATCCGGCCCGGCTTCACCTGGAAGGAGAACTACCTCCTCAACGCCCAGGCGCTGGACCGCACCGCCGAGGCGAAGACCGCCCTGGCCGCGTACGACGAGAAGGCGGCAGCCCTCGGCAAGGAGATCGGCCCGGACAAGCCGACCGTCTCGATGGTCCGCTACATGCCGGACCGGCTGCGGCTCTACGCGAAGGCGTCCTTCATCGGCACGATCCTCGACGACGTCGGCCTGCCGCGCCCCAAGAACCAGCAGATCGTGGACCTGGCCGTGGAGATCAGCCCGGAGAAGATCGACGACGCGGACGCCGACTGGATCTTCACCGGGGTCTACGGCGACCCGGAGAAGACCCAGCGCGACAGCGCACGCTCCAACCCGCTGTGGAAGAACCTGAAGGCCGTCAAGGACGGTCACGCCAAGGACGTCGACGACGAGACCTGGTACCTCGGGCTGGGCGTGACGGCCGCCGAGCTGGTCCTGGACGACCTGCGCGGCTACCTCGTCAAGTAGCCGGGCGCGCGGCCGGCCGGCCGCGACCGGAAGGGGCGCGGGCGGGGCGAGGACGGGGCGCCGAGCCGAAGGACCGGGGCGAGCGGGTGCGCGGCGGGGCGGGGTACCGGCGGTATCCACAGGCGTGGTGGGCGCGACAGCGCGGGCAGGTAGCCTTTGCTCCGTGCCTCCAGTCCCCTCCGCGCCCCGTCTCGCCGACGTACTCGCCGCGCTCGACGCCCTCTGGCCCCCCGAGCGGGCCGAGCAGTGGGATGCCGTCGGCACGGTCTGCGGCGATCCCGACGCCCCGGTCACCCGCGTCCTGTTCGCGGTCGACCCCGTCCAGGACATCGCCGACGAGGCCGTGCGGATCGGCGCCGATCTGATCGTCACCCACCACCCGCTCTATCTGCGCGGTACGACGACGGTCGCGGCGTCCACCTTCAAGGGCCGCGTCGTGCACACCCTCATCAAGAACGACATCGCGCTGCACGTCGCGCACACCAACGCCGACAGCGCCGACCCCGGCGTCTCCGACGCCCTCGCCGGCGCCCTCGACCTGCGGGTCGTACGGCCCCTCGTCCCGGACGCCACCGACCCCTCCGGGCGGCGCGGCCTCGGCCGGATCTGCGAGCTGGACCGCCCCGCCACCCTCCGCGACTTCGCCGCCCGTGTCGCGCACCGGCTGCCCGCCACCGCGCAGGGCGTCCGCGTCGCCGGCGACCCGGACGCCCTCGTCCGTACGGTCGCGGTCAGCGGCGGCTCGGGCGACAGTCTCTTCGACCAGGTCAGGGCGGCGGGCGTCGACGCGTTCCTCACCGCCGACCTGCGCCACCACCCGGTCTCCGAGGCCACGCAGCACAGCCCGCTCGGGCTGGTCGACGCCGCGCACTGGGCCACCGAATGGCCCTGGTGCGAGCAGGCCGCCGCCCAGCTCGACGAGATTTCCGACCGCCACGGCTGGGACCTGCGGGTCCACGTCTCGAAGACGGTCACCGACCCCTGGTCAGCCCACCACTCCTCAGGAGCCCCCAACTGAACGCCGCGCCCGCAGACCAGATCCGACTCCTCGACGTCCAGGCCCTCGACGTACGGCTGTCGCAGCTCGACCACAAGCGCACCTCGCTGCCCGAGCACGCCGAGATCGAGTCGCTCACCAAGGACCTCGCCCAGCTCCGTGACCTGCTGGTCGCCGCGACGACCGAGGAGAGCGACACCGCCCGCGAGCAGACCAAGGCGGAGCAGGACGTCGACCAGGTGCGCCAGCGCGCCGTACGGGACCAGCAGCGCCTGGACTCCGGCTCGGTCACCTCGCCCAAGGACCTGGAGAACCTCCAGCGCGAGATCGTCTCCCTCGCCAAGCGCCAGGGCGATCTGGAGGACGTCGTCCTGGAGGTCATGGAGCGCCGCGAGTCCGCGCAGGAGCGCGTCGCCGAGCTGACGGAGCGGGTCTCCGCCGTCCAGGCCAAGACCGACGACGCCGCCGCGCGCCGGGACGCCGCCTTCGCGGAGTTCGACGCCGAGACCGCGACCGTGACCAAGGAGCGCGGCATCGTCGCCGGTTCCGTCCCGGCGGACCTGCTCAAGCTGTACGAGAAGCTCCGCGTCCAGCAGGGTGGGGTGGGCGCGGCCCGGCTCTTCCGGCGCCGCTGCGAGGGCTGCCAGCTGGAGCTGAACATCACCGAGGTCAACGAGGTCAAGGCAGCTGCCAGGGACGCGGTGCTGCGCTGCGAGAACTGCCGCCGCATCCTGGTCCGTACCGCCGACTCGGGGCTGTGACCCACTGATGCGGACGTTCATCGTCGAGGCCGACGGCGGCTCCCGGGGCAACCCGGGACCCGCCGGGTACGGCGCCGTCGTCCTTGACGAGACCACCGGCGAACCGCTCGCCGAGGCCGCCGAGTACATCGGTGTCGCGACGAACAACGTCGCCGAGTACAAGGGACTGGTCGCCGGGTTGAAGGCCGCGAAGGCGCTCGACCCGGAGGCGCGGGTGCACGTCCGGATGGACTCCAAACTCGTCGTCGAGCAGATGTCGGGCCGCTGGAAGATCAAGCACCCGGACATGAAGCCCCTGGCCGCCGAGGCGGGACGGATCCTCCCGCCGGACCAGGTCACGTACGAGTGGATCCCGCGCGAGCGGAACAAGCACGCCGACCGGCTGGCCAACGAGGCGATGGACGCGGGCAAGCAGGGCCGCCGGTGGGAGGCGTCGGCCTCCATGGCGGCCCTGGACACGAGCGCGGCGCGCTCGGCCGCCTCCGCCTCCGCCGCTCTCCCCTCCGGGCCGCCCGGGGACGCCGCCGCGGGCGCGGCGAAGGCCCGCGCGGCGCTCGCCGGCGAGGGAGCCGAGGCTGACGCCACGGCGGCCGTCGGGCGTGCCGCACAGACGGAGCTGTCCGTGGCGGGCACGGCCGCACCGACCGGCCCCCGCCCCGCCGCCGGTGCCACCCGCGCGACGGAGGACGTCCCGCTCTCCTCCGAGTCGTCCTCGTCCGTCGGCTGGGGTGACGCGGACCTCGGCGCCCCCGCCACGTTCGTCCTGCTGAGGCACGGCGAGACCGCCCTCACCCCCGACAAGCGCTTCTCCGGCAGCGGCGGCACCGACCCCGAGCTGTCGGCCATCGGCCGCCGCCAGGCCGACGCGATCGCCACCGCGCTCGCCGCGCGCGGCACCGTCCAGGACATCGTCTCGTCCCCGCTGCGCCGCTGCCGCGAGACGGCACAGGCCGTCGCCGACCGGCTCGGTCTCGACGTACGGATCGAAGAGGGCCTGCGCGAGACGCACTTCGGCGCGTGGGAGGGCCTGACCTTCGGCGAGGTGACGGAGCGTTACCCGGACGACCTGACCGCGTGGCTCGCCTCGCCCGACGTCGAGCCGACCGGCGGCGGCGAGAGCTTCGCGACGGTCGGACGGCGCGTCGCGGCGGCCCGTGACGCGCTGCTCGACCGGTACCGGGGCCGTACGGTCCTGGTGGTCACGCATGTCACCCCCGTCAAGGAGCTGGTACGGGTGGCCCTCGGAGCCCCGCAGGAGTCGCTGTTCCGGATGGAGCTGTCGGCGGCGTCCGTCTCGGTCGTGGCGTACTACGCGGACGGCAACGCGTCGGTGCGGCTCTTCAACGACACCTCGCACCTGCGCTGACGGCCTCGCCTCAAAAGGCGTGGCCCCGGCCGGGTCCGCTGTAGGACGATGGCCGCCATGAACTGGCAACTGACCGGCGACGTCGATGAGTTCCGCCGGGCGGCGGACCCCTACCTGGCGGCCGATGCCGCGCGTCACACCATCCTGCTCACGGTCAGCGAAGCGCTGCGGACCGGCGGCGGGGCGGCCCGCGCGGCCGACGCCGGACCCGTACGGTTCGGCTGGTGGCGGGAGACCGCGAACGCCCCGGTGACCGGCGCCTTCGTGGAGACCCCGCCGCACCCGCCGTTCCTCGGCACGATGCCGGCGCGGGCGGCGGCCGAACTGGCCCGGACACTCGCCGGGACCCCCGCGGAGAACGGCACCCCGCCGTCCGGTGTACGGGGCCGGGTCGCCGACGTCGAAGCCTTCGGCGCCGCGTGGACGCCCCGGCGGTCCGGGGAGACGAACGCGCCCCCGTACCGGCTCTCCGACGGCATGCGGCTCTTCCGGCTCGGGGAGCTGACCCCGCCGGACCCCGCGCCCGAGGGCCGCGCCCGGTACGCGGGAAGCCAGGACGTCCCCCTGGCGGTGGAGTGGCTGACGGCGTTCGCCGAGGAGATCGGGAGCCCGCCCGGCACCGAGCGCACCGCCCGGACGGTCGCCCGGATCGAGGAACGGCGGCTGCTCCTCTGGGAGGTGGACGGCGTTCCGGTCTCCCTGGCCGGCCACGCCCCGCTCATCGCGGGGCAGATCCGCGTCGCCCCGGTCTACACCCCGCCCGCCCACCGCGGCCGTGGCTACGCGGCGGGGGTGACCGTCGCGGTCAGCGAGGCGGCCCGGCAGACGGGCGCGGGCGAGGTGCTGCTCTTCGCCGACAACGCCAACCCGACGGCCGGCGCCCTGTACCAGCGCCTGGGTTACCGCCCGGTCGAGGAGTACGCCACGGCGGACCTGGCCTGAGCCGCCCGGAACGGCCCGCGACGCGGATCAGTCGCGGGCCACGACGCGGATCGGGACGCGGACCAGGGCAGCGGATCAAGAGGGGCGGATCCAAGAGGAGCGGATCAGGAGGGGCGGGTCAGGCCCCGCGCTTCCCGCCCAGCGCGGCGGCCTCACGCGCCAGCGCCTCGACCCGGCTCCAGTCCTTCGACGCCAGCGCGTCCGCCGGGAGCAGCCACGTACCGCCGACGCAGCGCACGTTCGGCAGAGCGAGGTAGTCGGGCGCAGAGGCGGGGGTGATGCCGCCCGTGGGGCAGAAGCGGGCCGCGGGGAGCGGGCCCGCGAGGGACTTCAGGTAGGGCCTGCCGCCCGCCGCCTCCGCCGGGAAGAACTTCATCTCCGTCACCCCGCGCTCCAGCAGCGCCACGACCTCGGACGTCGTCGACACCCCCGGCAGGAACGGCACGCCCGAGTCACGCATCGCGGTCAGCAGCGTCTCCGTCCACCCCGGGCTGACCAGGAAGCGCGCGCCGGCGGTCACCGCGTCGGTCACGGCGCCCGGCGTGATGACCGTGCCCGCGCCGACCACCGCGTCCGGCACCTCCGCCGCGATCGCGCGGATCGATTCCAGCGCGGCGGGCGTGCGCAGGGTCACCTCGATCGCGGGCAGCCCGCCCGCGACCAGCGCGCGGGCGAGCGGTACGGCGTCGGCGGCGTCGTCGAGGACGACGACGGGGATCACGGGTGCGAGGTCGAGCACGGAGGTCATGGGGTCATCCTGCCGCCCACCCCCACGATGCGCAATGCCCGTTGCGCAGAGTGCAACGAGGGGGCGCGGTGCGGGGGTGCCATGCCGGGGGTGCTATGCCAGGGGTGCCATGCCGGGGGTGCGATACGCCGACATCGAACCGGCCGCCGTCAGTGGATCTCCGAGACGACGACATCCAGCGCCCAGGGCCGCCCCGCCCGCGCCGGAGCCGTCGCCTCCACCACGTACCCCAGCTCCCGTACCGTCTCCACCAGCCGCTCGGGATCCTTCGGCCGGGCGCCCGCGGTCAGCAGATCCCGCACGAGCCGGCCCTTCGTCGCCTTGTTGAAGTGGCTGACCACCGACCGCTTCTCCACGCCGGTCACCGGATCGGTCTGCGCGTGCAGCACCCGTACCGTCGCCGTACGGCTCGCCAGTTCCCCCTTCGGCTTCCACGCCGTCGCGTACGCCGACGACCGCAGGTCCAGTACGAGCCCGCCCCCGGCCTCCTCCGCCGCCTCCGGCAGCGCCGACTCCATCGGCGCGCGCCAGTACGCGCCCAGCGCGCCGAGGCCCGGCAGCTTCACCCCCATCGAGCAGCGGTACGAGGGGATGCGGTCGCCGATCCGTACCGCGCCCCACAGCCCGGAGAAGACCAGCAGCGACTTCCCCGCCCGCCGGCGCGCGGCCGGGTCGAGCGTGGCCAGGCCCAGCGCGTCGTACAGCACGCCGGTGTAGATCTCCCCGGCCGGCCGGGTGCCCGCCGTGCGCAGCTCCACGTTCTTGGCGATCTCGCCGCGCAGCCCCTCGCTCAGCCCGAGCACGTCGCGCGCCTTGTCCTGGTCGGCGGCGCACAGCTCCACCAACTCGTCCAGTACGGCGGCGCGCGCCCCGGCCAGGCCGGGCAGCGACAGCGACTCCGGCTTCAGCGGAGCGCCACGCCCGGAAGCGGCCTTTCCTTCCGACGGCGGCAACAGCACGAGCACGGTGGTTCTCCTCGGCGGGACGTGAACGGTACGGGGCGGCAGGGAGCGCCCCTCGCGTCAGCGTAGGTGAACGCGGCCCTTCCGCTCTCCCGCTCCTGCCCGCTCTCACCCCCGTACACCCGGGGACGGCGCCGGCGGCAGCGCCTCCCTGAGCGCCTTCACCAACTCCTCGGGAGAATCGGCGTGGAAGCGGATCACCTGTGCCCGGCCGGTCGCGCCGAGCGGCCGTACGAAGGGGACGGGCGCCGCCAGCTCCACCCGTACGGACGTCTGGCTGCCCACGACGAGATCCAGCACCCCGCCGCCGTCCGCGCCCGCCTCCCCGTCCCCCTCCGCCGGGGCGTACTGGAGGAGCCCGCCGTCCGGGAAGCGCCGGTCGACCCGTACGGAGGCGATGGCCGCCGCCGGGATCCGCAGGTCGAAGAGCGTGCCGTAGCGGATCCGCAACGACCCGTCCGGGGCCAGTACATGGGGCCGCGTCACACAGCCCGCGTGCAGCGCCAGCACCGACACCACCGCGTACACGTCCAGTACCAGGGCGATCAGATGCACCAGCGGCCAGGGGATCAGCAGGGCCAGCGCCACCGTCTCGACGACGGCGACGAACAGCAGCCCGTACAGCATCGCCGTCTGCGGCCCGGTGTACGGCGCCGGTCGGTCGCCCGCGTCGACCCCGTGCGTACGTCGCGCGGCCCAGCGCGCGAGGCTGCCCCAGCCCCGTACCTCGCCCGCGGCCAGCCGCCGTACAGCGGTGAGCCGTCTCCGGCGCTTCACGACGCCCGCCCCCGTACCCGCTCCGCCAGCGACTCCATGGTCCGGCGTACGACCTGGGCCTGCGCCGGGCCGAACTCGGCGAGCAGGGCGTCCCCGAACCCGTCGAGGGACGGCCCGTCGCCGGCCGGCACCGCGGCCAGGATCTCGTCGGTGGCGAGCGCGGACAGTTCGTCCGCGAGAGGGCCGATCCTGGGGTCGTCGGGCGGTGCGTCGGCGAGTTCGTCGAGCCGCCGGTAGAGGCCGAGGGTCTCAGGAGCGGTGGCGAGGGAGTGCAGCGCGTCGTACAACGTCCCGGCGCCCTCGGCCTCGCCCACCCGCCGATCGCCCGCTGCCTCGCCCCTGCCGGCGTGCCGGTCGAGCAGGACGAGCAGCGCGCGGTCCGTGGCGGCGGCGGGTGAGTCGACGGCGGGCAGGGAGTGCAGGAACCGCGCGAGCCCGGGGGAGAGCGGCCCGTCGGCGGTCGGCGGCGACTCCATCAGCTCGGCGAGCCGGCGCCGCCGGGCCCGGATCTCCGCCTCCTGCCGGGCCAGATCGGCGTCCAGTTCGCCCAGCACCTCGGTGAGTTCGCGCCCGGCGTCGTCGGCGAGGACGTCCCGCACCTCGTCCAGGGAGAGCCCCAGCTCGGTCAGGCGCCGGATCCGGGCCAGGAGAATGGCGTCCCGGACCGAGTAGTCGCGGTAGCCGTTGGGCCGGCGCGCGGGCTCGGGCAGCAGGCCCACGTGGTGGTAGTGGCGTACCGCACGGGAGGTGACCCCGATGAGGGCGGCGATCTCGGCGATTCTCATGGGGTCAGTACAAACCCTGACGTCGCGGCAGGGTCAAGTCGCGGCCGAGGCCGGTGGCTCCGCCGGGTACGATGGCCAGTACGGCAGACGAGCCGGGCGGACGGCCGCGTCAAGATCTTCGATCTTGCCGAGGAACGTCCGGACTCCACACGGCAGGGTGGTGGGTAACGCCCACCCGGGGTGACCCGCGGGACAGTGCCACAGAAAACAGACCGCCGGGGCTGTGCTCTTCTCGAAGAGGGCGGTCCCCGGTAAGGGTGAAACGGTGGTGTAAGAGACCACCAGCGTCCGGGGTGACCCGGACGGCTCGGTAAACCCCACCCGGAGCAAGGTCAAGAGGGGTCGTCGTTCCGCGAGGAACGGCGTCCCTGCGCGGACGATCGAGGGCTGCCCGCCCGAGTCCGCGGGTAGACCGCACGAGACCGGCGGCAACGCCGGTCCTAGATGGATGGCCGTCTCCCCGGCCGCCGCGAGGCGACCGAGCGACAAAATCCGGCGTACAGCCCGACTCGTCTGCCGCCACCTGCGGCTTTATCTCGGAAGGGGCCTCTGACCTGCGTCGGAGGCCCTTTCTGATCTTTCAGCGGCTTGCCGCTTTAGACGGCGAAGAATCCCTCGGAAGTCCCTTGGACAGAGCTGAAAGTCCCTGGGAAGTCCCAGGAGCGGAGGTGCCGGGGGTGCCGCTGACCAGGGGGTCCGAGGCGGCTTGAGGGCCGATTCGTCGGCGCGGAGGTCCTGCCACGGGGCAGTGAGTTGCCCCGTGAGAGCGTCCTCTCTGTCAGCCTTTGCGGGACGCCCGGGCCGAGGAAGTCGTCCTCGCCGTTTCCGAACTGGTCACCAACGCCATCCGACATGGTGCCGGGGCTGTCGGACTGCGGGTGAAGTGGGCTGAAGATCCCGGTGCGCGATCGGCTCCGTCAGTGTCCGGGCGCTCAAAGGGGGCAGCTGACGGGACCGAATTCGACCGACCGCGGCAAGAAGGGATCGCAAATCCACCTCCGCGTCGACCGCCACGGTCCGCCCCTGTCGATCGGCATCTCCGCCGCCGGCCTCCACGACAGCCAGGCTCTCATCCCGCTGGTCCGCGGCATCCCGCCCATCCGCTCCCGTCGCGGCCCCCGACGCCAACGGCCCGACAAGCTGCACGGGGACAAGGGCTACGACTACCGGCACCTGCGGCGATGGCTCGCTTCCCTCGGCAGCGGTTGATGATCGAAAGCAGCGTCCCCATGGGGGATCCCACGGAGCGGGTCTGCGTACTCCGGCGTTGTCAGGGTGTGTCAGGTTCGCAGGCCGCCAGAGGCGGTGAGGTGCTCTCCGGTGACCCATGCGGCGTCGTCGGAGGCGAAGAAGACCGCCGCCCGCGCCAGATCCTTGGGCTGACCGATACGGCCCAGGGGGGTGCGCCCGATCATGTCCGTCTCGGCGTCACTGCCGATGAAGCCGGCCGCGTGGATGCCTTCCGTCTCCACACCGCCGGGGGCCAGGGTGTTCACCCGGATTCCGCGAGGGCCGAGCTCGGCGGCCAGGACTCGCGTCAAGGCATCGACGGCGCCCTTCGTCGCGGCGTACACCGACATCCCCGGCACCGCGCGGGCGCTGTCCAGCGATCCGATGTTGATGACCGACCCGCCGTCGGACCCGAAGTACTTGAGGGCCTCCTGGATCGTACGGATCGGTCCGGTCACGTTGACGGAAAGCTGACGGTCGATCTCCTGCTGCGTGACGGTCTCCAGCGGCTGTGCGTGATAGACACCGGCATTGTTGACGAGGATGTCGAACCGGCCGTACGCGTCCACGGTCCTGGCGAAGAGGCGCTCGACATCCGCGGGCACCGACACGTCGCCCCGCACGGCGATCGCGGTCCCCCCTCGCGCCTGGATGTCCTGTACCACCCGCTCGGCGCCGGCGGCACTGGAGGCGTAGTTGACCACGACCGACGCTCCGGCCGCAGCGAATTCCCGCGCGATGCCCGCCCCGATGCCCTTGGAAGCACCCGTCACGAGCGCGACCTTTCCCGCCAGTCTCGAATCGGCGTTCTTCGGCGATACCCCGTCGCCGCGGCCAACACCTGTCTGATTTGCCATGATTGCCCCTCCCGTCCATGTTGGTGAGCGTCCGGGTGACGCGGGCCGCAGGGGCAACTGCCCGGGATCGGGACGATGCGTTGTCGAACAGAACCCGCCGGGCGGCCTCGCCGCCACGGGCCCCTCACAGGCACGCCCGTACCGGCTCTCGCCCTGATGGCCACCGCTTTCGGCGGCGGCGATCCACCGGACATGCGCCACGGTAGGATCCGCGAGACATAGAGACAAATAGTGTCAGCGCATACTTGAGATTGGCATTGCCTATGTCACCGGGAGGTGGAAACGGATGAACCTGCGGCAGTACGAATACGCTCTGGCTGTGGCCGAAGAAGGCTCCATGACAGCGGCTGCTGAGCTTCTGCGCGTCACACAGCCGTCCTTGTCGCAGCAGATCGGCGTTCTGGAAAAGCACCTCGGTGTGCAGCTGTTCACTCGGACATCGGGCGGGGTCACAGTGACCATGGCCGGACGCGCCTTCCTCGCCGAGGCAGAGATCGCGACCGCTGCGTCCCGCAGAGCCGTCCTGGCTGCCCGTGCCGCCTCCGGGGAACTGGCCGGTGAACTCATCATCGCCGTCCACATGGGCCTGGGAGCACGACAGCTCCCTCTGGCACTGGGCCGGCTCCGCCACCGCCACCCGAAACTCCAGGTCATTCTCCACGAGGAGCCCGATCCGGCGGATATGGAACGGCTGGCCCGCCAGGGAACGCTCGACATGGTCCTCGTCCACCGCATCCCCACCGGCTGCACATTCGACATCCACCCCCTGGGCGAGGAGACCTACGTCGCTGTCCTGCCCGAGGGACACCCGCTCCTCGCCAGCGACAGGGCCCTGCGCGTGGCAGACCTTGCGACACAGGGATGGGTGCGCTTCCGCCGCGCCAGCCTGCTCGACGAATACCTCGCCCGCCTGCTCGCCGACGCGGGCATCAGCCCGCCCACGGTGGCCCGAGCGTCACAGATCTCCACCGCCGTGCGACTGGCAGCCCAGGGCTTGGGCGTCACCGTGGTTCCGGCATCGGCCGTGCCCGAAAGCTTCGAACAGCTAGCCCGCCCGTTCCTGCCTTCCCTGACCGAACCCGTCATCGTCGGTACACGCCGCCACCCAGGTTCGGCGGAGGCAGCCGTGCTCGACCACCTCCGTCAGCAGAACTGGTGCGGCACCAGCCTCCTCGCCCCGCATACCGCCCTCTGAACCAAGGGCCTCACCGGTCGTCGGCCGCGTGCTTGTCCCGGAGGGGCCGTAGGCCGCCGGGCAGGTCGGGGAGCTGGAAGGAACGCCTGTTCGGCGCCGGTCCAGGAGAACACCTCCAGCAGCTCCTCGGGCAGGTCCACCCTCTCCAACGCTGGAGAGCACGCGGTATCGGATGTGGGGGCAGGTGTTGCCTCACCTCGGCGAACTGGCGCTCAGGGACATCGGTGTCGCCGAACTCCGGAAGTGGTCCGCAGCTCTCCATGGGGAGCGCCCGGGGAGCGTCGACCGCCGTCGCTGTCAGCTTCCGTCATCGGTTGCCGAAGGAACCCCCGTCCCTGCCCTTCTGCTCCTCGGACGGCTCGGAGACCTCGCCGGGCGGGCCGCCCGGGGGCCGCGTCGGCTGCTCCTCGGGCAGGGGCGGGCGGGGCTGCCGGGCCCGGACGCGCCGGCCCAGCACGAACGCGCCGATGAGGACGCCGACCACCACGACGCCGAAGACGAGCGGAAGAAGCACCACCGCTCCGGACGACGCGGCGTACGTCATTGCCAGTGTGTCGCTGTTCATGGCGACCGGCTACCCGCGAATCCCTCACCCAGCCTCCCGGTCGGCCCCGGCCCTCCTCGGGCTGACTCGTCCGGCCGTCTCCCTGTGGCGTGTCCAGGCCCGGGCGCGTGGAGTGGGGGCAGGACCCGTCGGGCCCGACCCGTGATGTCCGTGACGCCCGTGATGTGAGAACCCGCCGGCCGTGGGTACGCGTTGCGGACGCCGGAGGCACGGCACCGGGAGGCGGACCGACCCCAGGCAGCCCGTGAAAGGGGCCGCCCGACCGTGAGGAGAAATGTCATGCCGAGTGGTTCCAGCGCCAAGCGCGAGCGCCAGTACGAGCACGTCAAGGAGGGCGCCGAGAAGCGTGGCACCTCCGCCGGACGCGCGAAGGAGATCGCGGCGCGGACGGTGAACAAGGAACGGGCCAGGGCGGGGGAGTCGAGGACCGCGAGCAGGACTTCCCTGCGCGACCCGAAGTCGCCCTCGCAGCGTGGTGGTCAGCGCTCCCACAGCGGGGCCGAGGGGCCCACGAAGGACCAGCTCTACGCGGAGGCCAGGAAGCGTGGCGTCGAGGGCCGTTCCTCGATGACCAAGCAGCAGCTCGCCCGGGCGCTCGGGCGCTGAGCCGGCGTTCTCCGGCTGATGGTCCCGGTACGGCTTCCGCGTGGAGGCGTCGGCCGGGACCGGTGCGGTGTGGCTGCGGGGAGGGGCGGGGTGTGGCGGCGGGGGGCCGGCGCGGGGTTTGGGTGGGCGAGCCGGTGGTACCCGATGGGGCGAACCGAATGAGGCCGACAAGAAGGGAAACCTCATGACATCGGAGAACGACCCGCGGTACACCGTGCCGGGTATGACGGCCTCGGAGGGCGGCGAGACCATCCAGTTGCTCAGGATGCGGCTGCACGCTCTCAACGATCTCGCCCTGACCCTCAAGCACGTCCACTGGAACGTCGTCGGGCCGCACTTCATCGCGGTGCACGAGATGCTGGACCCGCAGGTGGACGCGGTGCGCGTCATGGTGGACGAGACCGCCGAACGCATCTCCACCCTCGGCGGCTCGCCCGCCGGGACCCCGGGCGCCCTGGTGCGGGAGCGCGCCTGGGACGACTACGCCGTCGGCCGGGCCGAGGCCATCGAACATCTCGGGGCGCTGGACGTCGTGTACGCGGGCATCGTCGCCGACCACCGGCAGGCGGTCGGAGCGGTCGACAAACTGGACCCGGTCAGCCAGGACATGCTGATCCAGCACCTCCGCAGCCTCGAACTCTTCCAGTGGTTCATCCGGGCGCATCTGGAGAGCGCCGGCGGCAGGCTGAGCACCCGGAGCGAGACCACCGAGGTCGACGCCGCCGCCGCGGCGCGGAAGCAAGCACTCCGACAGCCCTGAACCGAACCGCGGCCTTCCACCCTCCGGCGCCGGCGGGAGACCTCCGGCCCCCGGTGGGAGAGGCGGCCAGGCGCCAGGACAGCGGGAGTACCGGAGAGACACCGGCGGGGCGGGCGGCTGGACAACGGGCGGCCGGGGAACAGGTGGTCGGGGAGCCTCGGGCGGGGAGCCTCAGAGTGCGCGCAGCGCGGGCAGCAGCGTCTTCTCCGACCAGTCGAGGAACGGTTCCTGGTGGTCGCCGCCGATCTGGATCAGCGCGATCTCCGTGAAGCCCGCCTCGATGTACGGCTGCACCGCCGCGGCGAAGACGTCCGGATCGCTGCCGCACGGAATGGCCTCGGCGATGTCCTCAGGGCGCACGTGACCGGTGGCCCCGGCGAACGCCGCCGGGTTCGGCAGCTCCGAGTTCACCGGCCAGGGGCCGACCGCCCAGCGGAACTGGTCGTGGGCGCGGGCGACGGCCGCGTCCCTGTCGGTGTCGTAGCAGACCGGGAGCTGGCCGACCTTGGGCTTTCCCGTACCGCCGTGGGCGTCGAACGCCTTGAGCAGTTCGCCCTTGGGCTCCGTGGAGATCACCAGATCGGCCAGCCGCCCGGCGAGTGCGCAGGAACGCTCCCCGGATACCGCGATGCCCAGCGGCGGCGGTTCGTCCGGGAGGTCCCACAGTTTGGCGTTGTCCACCTCGAAGTGGGTGCCCCGGTGGTTCACGGCGCCGCCGGCGAACAGGGCGCGGATGATCTCGACGGCTTCTTCGAGCATGTCGATCCTGGTCGGCGCGGAGGGCCAGCCGCCGCCGGTCACATGCTCGTTGAGCTGTTCGCCCGAGCCCAGTCCGAGGCGGAAGCGGCCTTCGGACAGCAACTGCATCGTCGCGGCCTTCTGCGCGATCACCGCCGGGTGGTAGCGCTTGGTCGGGCAGGTCACGTACGTCATCAGGGGGATGCGGGTGGTGGCGTGGGCCGCCGCCCCGAGGACGCTCCACGCGTAGGGGGCGTGCCCCTGGGAGTCGAGCCAGGGGGAGGAGTGGTCCGAGGTCACGGAGAAGTCGAACCCGGCCCGTTCGGCACCGACCACATGCTCCACGAGCGCGCGCGGCCCCGCCTGCTCCGTCATCATCGTGTATCCGAATTGCGCCATGCGGGGCGTTTAGCCGGTCCCCCCGGATCGGAAACCCCGCGCGGCGAACGGCCGCGTCCACATGGCGCGGAGGGTTTCGGGGGGAGGCGGTACGCGGCTGCCGGGAGGGGAGGCGCGGACCGGGCCGTGATTCTCGCCGGTGCTCGCCCCCTGTGCACCAGGTGCCCCCGACGGCCTTGCCGGCGCCCCGGCCCACGTCACGCGTCTGCGTCCCCTGGGTCCTGTGGCCGGTTCGCGCGGGTGGCGCGCGCATATTTAAGTCACATGCTTGACTTGGATTACGGGATGGGATTGCCTGACCGCACCGGAGGGACCGGTTCCGAGAAGAGCTGAGGGATCGATGACCAGCACGCTGAACCCGGCGGACGAGCACCTGGCCGCCGTACCGGCATATCCGATGGAACGCGCGGCGCGCTGCCCGTTCGACCCGCCCCCGGAGCTGCGGGACAAGCAGCGGGAGGGGCCGCTCGCGAAGGTCCGGCTGTGGGACGGCAGCACACCGTGGCTGGTGACCCGTTACGCGGACCAGCGCACCCTGCTCGGCGACCCGCGGCTCAGCGCCGACATCACCAGGCCCGGCTATCCGAGCAGCGCGCCGATCACCGGCAACGCGTCGATCGGGTTCATCCTGATGGACGACCCCGAGCACGCCCGGCTGCGGCGGATGGTCGCGGCGCCGTTCGCGTTCAAGCGCGTGGAGGCGATGCGGCCCGCCGTACAGAAGATCACGGACGACCTGATCGACAAGCTGCTCGCCGGTCCCGTACCGGTCGACCTCGTCCAGGCGTTCGCCCTGCCGTTGCCCTCGCTCGTGATCTCGGAACTGCTCGGAGTGCCGTACGGCGACCACGAGTTCTTCCAGGACAACAGCAAGATCCTCATCAACCGGAACGTGACGCCGGAGGAGCGGGCCGCCGCGTCCGGGGCGCTGATCGGCTATCTCGACGAGCTGATGAGCGAGAAGATCGCCCGCCCCGCCGACGACCTGCTGTCCGGGCTGGCCGCGAAGGTCGAGGCCGGTGTGCTGACCCGCTCCGAGGTGGCCCAGATGGGCGTCCTCCTGCTGATCGCCGGCCACGAGACGACCGCCAACATGATCGCTCTCGGCACGCTCGCCCTGCTGGAGAACCCCGGCCAGCTCGCCCTGCTGCGGGAGACGGACGATCCGGCGCTGGTCGCCTCGGCGGTGGACGAGCTGCTGCGCTACCTCAACATCACGCACAACGGGCGGCGCCGGGTGGCCCTGGAGGACATCGAGATCGCCGGGGAGGTGGTCCGCGCGGGGGAGGGGATCATCGTGCCCAACGACATCGCCAACCGGGACCCCGACGTGTTCGAGGACCCCGACCGGCTCGACATCCGGCGCGACGCCCGCCGCCACCTGGCCTTCGGCTTCGGGGTCCACCAGTGCCTGGGGCAGACGCTGGCCCGGATGGAGCTCCAGGTCGCGTACAGCACCCTCTACCGGCGCATCCCCGGGCTGCGTCTGGCCGGGGAGATCGAGAAGGTCCCGTTCAAGCACGACGGGTCCGTCTACGGCGTGTACGAACTCCCCGTGGCCTGGTGACCCGTCCCCGCCCTGCCCCGTCCCCGCCCCGCCCCCGTCCCGGCCCCGCCCCTGTCCCTGACGCGGCCCCCGCCCCTGACGCGGACGCCGCCCCTTCCCACCGCTCTTCCCCCAACCGTTCTTCCCTGACCGAGGAGACACGATGAGCCACAGCGAAGCCGACCAGGTCCTCACCTACCCGATCCCCAACGACGCGCCGCTGGACCCGCCGGCCGAGTGGGAGCGGCTGCGGCAGGGGTGCCCGGTGGCCAGGGTGAAGCTGCCCAGCGGGGACGAGGCGGCGCTGCTGACGCGGTACGACGACGTCAAACAGGTGCTCTCCGACCCGCGGTTCAGCCGGCGGCTCGACGCCGACGACGCGGCCCGGATCTCCGCCACCGAATCGGGCGGACTCTTCAACAGCGAGATGTCGGCCACGATCCCGCAGAGCGGCGCGGGGCACCAGCAGTGGCGGCGGCTGGTCGGCAAGTGGTTCACGGCCAAGCGCATGGCCGCGCTGCGCCCCGGCATCGAGGCGATGGCCGACCGGCTCATCGACGAGATGGTGGCGAGCGGCCAGCCCGCCGACCTGAAGGCCGCGCTGGGCTTCCCGCTGCCGGTGTGGGTGATCTGCGATCTGCTCGGGGTGCCCGAGACGGACCGGGACATGTTCTCCCACTGGTCCGACTCACTGCTCAACCTCACCCGCTACACCGAGGAGGAGGTCGGGACGGCGCACCGCGAGTTCACCGACTACATGGCGGCCCATGTCGCCGCCAAACGGGCCGAGCCGACCGACGACCTGCTCGGCGAGCTGATCGTGGCCACCGGCGCCGACGGCTACCGGATGTCCGACGAGGAACTGGCCGCCACCGGACTGGGGCTGCTGCTCGCGGGACACGAGACGACGGCCAACCAGATCGGCAAGATGGTCGCCATGCTGCTGGGCGACCGGCGGCTCTGGGAGCAGTTGCTCGCCGACCGGTCGCTGGTGCGCTCGGCGGTGGAGGAGGCGCTGCGGCTGGACGCCAGCGGAGGGATCGGCCTGCCGCGATACATTGGCGAGGACACCGAGGTCGGCGGGGTACTCGTGCCGCGCGGCACCACCGTGATGTGCAACATGAGCGCCGCCAACCGGGACGAGCGGGCCTTCGACAACGCCGGGGAGATGGAGCTCGGCCGCACCCCCAACGTCCATCTGGCGTTCGGCTCCGGGGCCCACTCGTGCCTGGGACAGGCGCTGGCCCGCACCGAACTGCAGGCCGTCCTGGACGTGCTGCTGCGCCGGCTGCCCACGCTGCGCCTCGCTGTCACCGTGGAGGAGTTGCCCAAGCTCGAAGGCCTGATGGTCGGCGGGCTGCGTGAAGTACCGGTGAGATGGTGAACATGGCAGGCAGGACGGTGCGGGCCGAACAGGTCAGCGCGACACGGGAGTCGATCCTGACCACGGCGGAGCAGCTGTTCGCCGAGCGCGGGGTGTACGCGGTCTCCAACCGGCAGGTCAGCGAGGCCGCGGGCCAGGGCAACAACGCCGCGGTCGGCTACCACTTCGGTACGAAGGCCGACCTGGTGCGGGCGATCGCCCGCAAGCACGCCGCGCAGATCGAACGGATCAGGGAGGAGCGGCTGGCCGACGCGGGCGACTCCACCGACGTCCGGACCTGGGTGACCTGCATGGTCTATCCGCTGACGGAGCACCTGGAGGCGCTGGGCAGCCCCACCTGGTACGCGCGGTTCTGCGCCCAGGCGATGACCGACCCCGCGCTGCGCGCCACCATGATCGACGAGTCGCTGACGTCCCCGGCGCTCCAGGGCATCGTGGAGGGCTTCAACCGCGCCCTGCCCGACCTGCCCGCCGAGGTGCACGCGGAGCGCGGGCTGATGGCACGGCATCTGATGGTCCACATGTGCGCGGAGCGTGAACGGGCGCTGGCCGAGGGGGCGGGCACGGTCCGCTCCTGCTGGCACGACGCGGCCACGGGCCTGGTCGACGCGCTCGTCGGCATGTGGCTCGCGCCCACCACGCACCGCCCGTAGGCGAGGGAGGAACGACCGTGAAGGTAACCGTCGACGAGGACAAGTGCTGCGGCGCCGGTACGTGTGTGCTGCTGGAGCCCGCGGTGTTCGACCAGCGGGACGACGACGGCGTCGTGGTCCTGCTCGAACCCCGGCCGGCCGCGGAGCTGTGGCCGACGGTCCGGGAAGCCGCCACCGTCTGCCCGGCCGCCGCGATCGCCGTGACGGAGAGCGAGTGAGCCGGGGCGCGTGACGGGCCGGGGCGGGTGACCGGGACGGAGTGAGCCGGGGCGGGTGACCGGGACCGGGTGAGCCGGGGCGGAGACGTTCGGACCGAACGTCTCCGCCCCTCGCGCTTCCCCGGGGGCACGTGTCGGGGAGCGGGGGACCGGACGGGAGATCAGACGGCGGACCAGCCGTTGTCCACGGGCAGGACGGCCCCGTTGATGTTGCTCGCCGCGTCCGAGGCGAGGAAGACGATCGCCGCGGCCTGCTCCTCGGCCTCGGCCACCTTGCCCGCGAGACCGAGGTACGGGGCGAGGGCGGCCGGCCCCTCGGCGTCGGGCCGGGCGTCGACCCGGATCTGCGTCGCGGTGCCGCCGGGCGCGATGGCGTTGGTGCGGATGCCCCGGGACCGGTACATCACGGCGAGGGACTTCGTCAGCCCGACGACGCCGTGCTTGGAGGCGGTGTACGCGGCTCCGGCGGCGCTGCCGCGCAGAGCGGCCTCGGACGCGCTGAAGACGATCGCGCCCCTGCCCGTGGCCAGCAGGTGCGGCAGGGCGGCACGGGTCAGGATGAACGGCGCCGTCAGGTTGACCCCGATCACCCGCTCCCACTCGGCGTCTTCGGTCTCGCCGAGCGCCGACATGCGGTCCATGACACCGGCGTTGTTCACCAGGACGTCCAGCCCGCCGAAGCTCTCCACGGCCGTGGCGACGACCTGGTCAGCCACTCGCTGGTCGCTGAGGTCGCCGACGACGGCGCGAGCCGTCCCGCCCTCGGCCCCTATCGCCTCGACGGTCTCGTCGGCGCCCTTCCGGTCCAGGTCCGCGACCAGGACCCGTGCGCCCTCCCGGGCGAAGTGGAGGGCCGTGGCGCGGCCGATCCCCGATCCCGCTCCGGTGACGACGACACTGCGTCCCTGAAGGCCAGTGGTGCTCATGGGGGTGCCCGCTTTCTTCCTGCCGATAGAGTCGGGTGGTCCTGGGCGGGCGCGCGGTACGGTGGGCGCCCGCTTGGTTGAGTCAGGCAAGCATATTTGACTTACTTGAGTCAAGCAAGCAGATGATAAAGTGGGGCACATGCCCACACCGCCGCGCACCGCCGTCCCCGTCTCGGCCGACATCATCGAGATCGAGCGCGCCCTCACCCACATCTCGTACCTGACCAACCGGGTCCGCCAGCACGAGCGCCTCATGGCGCTGGCCGGCGTCTCGCTGGACCGCGCCGCCGTCGCCCTCCTGCGGGCGATGGCCGACTCCGACGCCCTGCGCCCCGGCGAGCTGGCCGTACGGCTCGGTGTCGAGGCGTCGCACATCACCCGCCAGGTGCAGCAGTTGCAGAAGACCGGTTACGTGACCCGCGTCCCTGACCCGGACGACCGCCGGGCCCAGCGCGTCCAGCTCACCCCGGTCGGCCGGGACGCGATCGGCCGGATCCGCGACGCGAGCCGCCGGGGCATGGAGATGGCCCTGGGGGAGTGGTCGCCCGAGGAACTGCACCAGCTCGCCACCCTCTTCAACCGGATGGTCGACGACTTCCTCAGCAGCGCCGCCGAGGAGGACGACGCCGGGGCCCCGCCCACCGCCTGAACGCCGGGGACGTACCCATGGCGGCGGAGAACGATGGTCCACGAGACGGCGGCCCACGGGCCCTGGACGAACGGTCGGTCCATGTACGGGAATGTCAGTGAGGAACCGTCGACGACCCGCGGGGCCGGCCGACGCGTCCTCATCGTCGGCGACGACTCCGGAACGGTCGAACTCCTCTCCACCACCATGGAACTCGCGGGCTTCCGCACCGGAACGGCCGGCTCCGGCCAGGAGGCACTGTCACGGCTCGGGGAACACCCCGCCGACCTCGTCGTCGTCGACCTGACCATGCGCGACCTGGTCCACAGCAGCGGCTACCCCAGCATCCCCGCCGCCGACCGCCCGCCCCTGCTCTTCCTCGCCGCCCTGGACAACCTCGACTCCCTGGCCCCCGGGGTCGGCACGGGCGCCGCCGACTACGTCACCAAACCGTTCCGCATCGCCGAGGTCCTGGCCAGGGCCGAGACACTGCTGCGCACCCGCGGCGCCGAGGGCCGGCGGCCGGGGACGCCGCGCTACGGCGACCTCACCCTGGACGACGCCACCTGCCGGGCCCGGCGCGGCCGGCGCACCCTCGACCTCACCCCCGCCGAGTACCGGCTGCTGCGCCACCTCCTCGTCCACGCGGAACAGGTCCTCTCGAAGGAACAGATCCGCCGCCACGTCTGGGGTGAGGACCGCGCCGACAACGCCATCGAGAAGCTGGTCTCCCGTCTGCGCCGTAAGGTCAACCAGGAGGACCCGCCGCTGATCCACACCCGCAAGGGCTTCGGCTACTGGCTAGGCCACTGAGATGAGACCCATGCGGACGACGGTGCGGCAGGCGGCGCGGGCCACGGTCCAGCTCGCCAGGGCCATGGCGCTGGCCTTCGGCTCGTACCTCTTCATCTGCGTGCTGCTGTTCACGGCCGCCGTCACCCTCCTGCTGGTCGGCGCCGGGATACTGCCCGAGACGGTGCTGCTGGTACGGCGGATGGCCGGGGCCAAGCGGCGCCAGGTGGCCGGGTGGACGGGCCGGGAGATCCCCGAGGCGTACCTCCCCGTCACCGGAGCGCTCCGGGCGCGCCTGCGGACGGTGACCCGCGACCCCGGCACCTACGCCGACCTGCGCTGGATGGTCGCCCACTACGTGTACGGGTGCCTCATCTGCCTGGCGGTCCCGCTCTGGGTGGCGGGTCTGGCCGTCGACGGCGTGGGATGCGGGCTGCTGGGCCGGAAGGCGGTCGTCCTGCCGCTGATCAGCCGGCTCGCGGATCTCGACGCCACCTGGTCGACGGCCCTGCTCAAGCCCTCGCCGAAGGCGCGGCTCGCCGAGCGCGTCGAGGCGCTGACCGAGACCCGGGCGGGCGCGATCGCCGCGCACGGCGCCGAGCTGCGCCGTATCGAACGGGACCTGCACGACGGCACCCAGGCCAGGCTGGTGTCGCTCTCCATGCGGATCGGCCTCGCGAAGCGGATGTACGACGGCGACCCGGTGGCCGCCCGCAAGCTCCTGGACGACGCGCAGGACCAGGCCGAGGAGGCGCTGACGGAGCTGCGGCACGTCGTACGCGGCATCCACCCGCCGATCCTCACCGACCGCGGTCTCGCCGGGGCCGTACGGGCGCTCGCCGCGAGCAGCGGCCTCGACGTGACCGTCACGGTGACCGGCCTGGCGGACGGAAACGACGGGCACGACGGGCACGACGGGGGCAGCGGTCGCGACGGGGCCCGCGCCCCGGCGGCGGTCGAGGCCGCCGCCTACTTCGTCGTCGCGGAGGCCCTGACCAACGCCGCCCGGCACAGCGGCTCCGACCGGGCCGAGGTCCGGCTCGACCGTACGGCGACGGGGCTGCGGGTGCGGGTGCGCGACGAGGGCAGGGGCGGCGCCGAGCGCGCCCTCGCGCGCCTCGCGCCCGGCACCGGCCCCGCGTCCGGTTCCGGTCCGGAGCCGGGCGGGTCGGGGCTGCTGGGACTGCGGCGCCGGGTCGCCGCGCTGGATGGAACCGTTGCTGTGACGAGCCCCGTCGGGGGCCCGACCCTGATCGAAGTGGAGTTGCCGTGCGTGTGGTGATCGCCGAGGACCATGCCCTGTTGCGGGAAGGGCTCGTCCTGCTGCTCTCCTCCGCCGGGCACGAGGTCGTGGCCGTGGCGGGCAGCGGACCCGAGGTGGTGCCGGCGCTGCTCGCGCACCGCCCGGACATCGCCGTGCTCGATGTCCGGATGCCGCCGAACTTCCGTGACGAGGGACTGCGCGCGGCGCTCGCGGCGCGCAAGGAGATCCCCGGGCTGCCGGTGCTCGTCCTCTCGCAGTACGTCGAGGAGTCGTACGCCGCCGAGCTGCTGGGCGGCGGGGCGCGGGGCGTGGGCTATCTGCTCAAGGACCGGGTGGGCCGGGTGGACGAGTTCCTCGACGCGCTGGAGCGGGTGGCGGCCGGCGGCACGGCGCTCGACCCCGAGGTGGTGACCGAACTCCTCACCCGCCGCCGGGACTCGCCCCTCGACTCGCTGACGCCGCGCGAGCGCGAGGTCCTCAAGCTGATGGCCGAGGGCCACGACAACACGACCATGGCCGCCACCCTGGTCGTCACGGAGCGGTCCGTGTCCAAACACATCGGCAATGTGTTCCTGAAGCTGGGACTGCCGCCGAGCGACAGCGGGCACCGGCGCGTGCAGGCCGTCCTCACGTATCTCAACAACGTGCCCCGGAGGCCCGACGAGGGCGCGACGCACCGCGGCTGAACGCACGGGCCGCCGCGTACGTACCCGTGGGCGTGATACGCCCTCTTCCGCACCGGCGGCGCAGGCCGCACAGGCCGCACCCGCCGCACCCGTCGCGCCCGGGGCCCCGTCCGGTGGTGGCGGGGCTGGTCGCCGCGGGGGTGCTGCTGCTCGCCGGATGCGGGGGCGGCGCCGCCGACCAGGACCAGGACCAGAAGCGGCCCGCCCCGTCCGTACCGCCGTCCCCCCGGCCCGCCACGGTGGAACAACTCGCCGCCGCCGTCGGCTGCGAGGCCCAGATCAGGATGACGGTGGAGGACTACCGCCAAGGGGTCTGCAAGAAGGGCGAGACCGCCTACACGCTCATCAGCTTCACCACCGACCAGGGCAAGCGCGAGTGGGTCGACTACGCCCAGATGTACGGCGGCGCCTATCTGATCGGCACGCGCTGGGCGATCGGCACGAACGAGAAGCGGCACGTCGAGGCAGCCAGGAGCAAGCTCGGCGGCTCGGTCGAGGAGGGCGACGGTTACGCCTCCTCCGGCACCGGTGACGGTACGGGGACCGGAACCAGCACCGGAGAAGACGTCTACGGCCCCTGAGGGGCCGCCCTCCCGGCTACTTGTAGGTGAGGTCCGAGGCGGCGTACTTGCAGTACGTGCTGTCCGGGCCCGTGCCGTTCTTCGTCGGCTCGGCACCGGTGCTGTTGCCGATGTACTTCTGGCACGGCACGATCTTCTTGCCGCTGTCCCCGACGACGGTGATGGAGCGCAGGGTCAGCGAGTCACCGTAGTTGGTGTTGATCCCGCCGATGACCCCGCCGGGCGCGGTGATCTCCGTGTTGGTGACGTTGATCGTGCGCTTGTACTGGGAGGAGCAGTTTCCGCAGGAGCGCACGAACGTCTTGAAGTCCTGCCCGGCGAAGTTGGAGATGTTCAGCGTGCCGCCGCCGTTGAACTGGAAGATCTTGTCCTCGGCCTTGCGCGCGCCGCCGCCGACGACGTTGAACGTCTTGCCGGTGCCCCGGAAGGTCGCCGCGTCCTCGCCGACGTCCTCCCACCAGACGTTCTGGAGCGTGCAGCTCCCGGAGCAGTGGATGCCGTCGGAGGCGGGCGAGCCGATGATGACGTTCTTCAGGGTCGCGCCGTCGGCGAGCTTGAACAGCGGCTCCTGGTTCTCGTCCTGGCCGCCGGTGCCGAGGTCGCCGGTGCCGTAGTAGCGCTTCATGCCACCGTCGACGGTGCCGCTGATCGGCTTGGTGGCGCCCACGGCCTCGCTGCCGTTGGCCGACGGCCAGGTGGCGGCCATCGCGGCCGGCAGGGTGAGGCCGGAGGTCAGCGCGCCGACGGTGAGGGCGACGGCGCCGAGGCCGCCTGCGATCATCCGGCGCTTCCTGATGCCGAGTTGCTTGACGTGCCGCTGGTCAGTCATACGGGGACGGCTCCTTGTGTTCTTCGGGTCCCTTGAGCGGGGGAGGGAGTTACGGGGGAGAAGGGTCACGGGGTGGTGATGACCGGGCGGGGCGGCGTCGGCATGTTGTTGCCGATGAAGAAGCTGGGGTGCGGCGGCTGGTTGTACGCCGTGTTCTGCCAGGCCAGCGCCGTCCGGTACATCCGGTCGTGGAGCAGTGTGGTGATCTTGCGGTCGGTCAGGTGCGGTGTGGAGTAGACGCGCAGCGCCGTGTTGTCGGTGGTGGGCCAGATGACTTCCTCGCGCCAGTCGCCGAGGATGTCGCCGGAGAGCGAGGGGGTCGCCTTCGTACCGTTGTTGGAGTGCACACCGGAGGCGGTCAGCAGCCGGGTGTCGCCGGACGTGCCGTACTTGTCGACGCGTGTGGCGTCGACGAGTTCGCGCACCGGGTCGCCGTCCCACCAGGCCAGGAAGTTGGACGAGGACGGCTTGCGGCCCAGGGCCGCGCCGGTGGTGCCGCGCAGCGAGCCGTCGGCCGCCGACCACGATTCGGCGCCGGGGCTGCCGGCCCAGATGTCGCCCGACACACCGCGGCCGTTGTCACCGGAGGCCGGGGTCGACCACAGGACCTGTCCGGTCCTGGCGTCCGCGAAGTAGGACGAGGGCTTCGAGGAGTCCTCGTCCACCTTGAAGTACTCCAGCCCCGGGCGGGACGGGTCGAGGTCGCCGAGGTGGGCGGCGTCGCCGTGGCCGTTCTTGTTCGTCCACAGCCCCGAGCCGTTGTCGTCGACGGCCATCGAGCCGTAGACGATCTCGTCCCGGCCGTCGCCGTCCACGTCACCGATGGTCAGGGCGTGGTTGCCCTGCCCGTCGTACCCCTTGCCGGTGTTGGTGGAGCTGTTGGTGTCGAAGGTCCACCTGCGGGTGAGCTGCCCGCCGGTGAAGCTCCAGGCGCTGATCACGGTACGGGTGTAGTAGCCGCGCGCCATGATCAGGGAGGGGGTGGCCCCGTCCAGGTAGGCGGTGCCGGCCAGGAAGCGGTCCACGCGGTTGCCGTACGCGTCGCCCCACGAGGAGACGGTGCCGCGCGGCGGCACGTAGTCGACCGTCGAACGCGCCGCGCCGGTCTGGCCGTTGAACACGGTCAGGTACTCGGGTCCGGCCAGTACGTAGCCGGAGGGGTTGCGGTGGTCGGCGGACGCCGTGCCGATGGCCTTGCCCGTGCCGTCGACGGTGCCGTCGGCGGTCTTCATGGCGACCTCGGCCTTGCCGTCGCCGTCGTAGTCGAAGACCTGGAACTGTGTGTAGTGCGCGCCGGAGCGGATGTTGCGGCCGAGGTCGACGCGCCACAGCCGCTGGCCCTGGAGTGTGTAGCCGTCGACGATCGTGTTGCCGGTGACACCGGACTGCGAGTTGTCCTTGGCGTTGGTGGGCTGCCACTTCAGGACGATGTCGAGGTCGCCGTCGCCGTCGAGGTCACCGACGGAGGCGTCGTTGGCCTCGTAGGTGTAGTCGGAGCCGCCCGGCGGCACCGAGATCGGTACGTCGAGATAGCCCGCCCGGAACTGGATCGCGCTGGGCGAGGCGGTCTGCTCCGTACCGTTCACGACGGCCCGCACGGTGTAGTCCGCCGAGTTGGGCGCGTCCTTGTGCAGGTAGTTCGTGGTGGTGATCGGGTCGGTGTTGACCTTGAGGGAGCCGCGGTACAGGTTGAACGTGACGTTGTCGGCGTCGGTGGCCAGCCAGCGCCAGCTCACCAGGTTGTCGTTGCCGGTGTGCACGCTCACCAGGCCGCGGTCCAGCCGCTCCATGCGTGCGGCGGCGGCGAGTCGGGCGGACGGCGGGGCGTCCGCGGCCTGCGCGGGCGCCGCCACGGGGGACATGAGGGCGGCGACGACCGCGCCGGCCGGAGCGAGCACGCCCAGCAGCTTCCAGCCGCGGTCGCGCGGGCGGGGACTGCCCGGGGGTGGGGGTCTGAACCGCACGGAATCCTCCAGAGGGGGTGGGGGGTTGGGGCCCCTGTGCTCTCTGGTCGCCGCCGGTACGGGAAAGGTTGCCGCCCCGCGTCGGGAAAGTTACGACGACGGGACGGCACCCTCCGGGGAGGCCGCTCTTCCTCCTACGCCTCGGTGTCGGCCTGCCGGGCGGTGGCCGCGGTGATCGCGGCCAGTGCCTTGGTGATCTCGGTCTCCGAGGCGGTCTTGTCGACGCCCGCCTCGTGGAGCACTCCCGTACCGTCCTCGAACTCCAGCAGCGCCAGCAGGATGTGCTCGGTCCCCACGAAGTTGTGGCCGAGCCGCAGGGCCTCGCGGAAGGTCAGCTCCAGCACCTTCTTCGCCCCCGTGTCGAACGGCACCAGCGCGGGCATCGTCTCCGCCCGGGGCGGCAGCGCCGCCGTCGCCGTCTGCCGGACGGTGTCCAGCAGCACGCCCTGGGCGACGATCGCCCGCGCGGCGAGGGTGTCCGGCAGGCTGATCAGTCCGAGCGCGAGGTGGGCCGTACCGATCTCGTCGTTCCCGGCGGCGTGCGCCTCGTTCTGCGACCCCACCACGGCGCTCTTCGCACCCGGGGTGAACCGGCCGAACCCGTCGTTCGGGTCGAGGGTGGACGGCTCGCCGGGGGTCTTCGGTACGAAGCGCTTCTGGGCGGCCTGCTTGGTGACGCCCATGCTGCGGCCGATGTCGGTCCAGGAGGCGCCGGAGCGCCGGGCCTGGTCCACGAAGTGGCCGATGAGGTGGTCGGCCACCTCGCCGAGGTGATCGGCGGCCACGACCGCGCTGGAGAGCTGGTCGAGCGTGTCGGAGTGGACCTTCTTGATGCCTTCGATCAGGTCGTCGAGGCGGACGGGGCTGGTGATCTGGACGGGCTTCCGGGCGGAACCTTCGGGATTCTCCATGTCGTCAACCTTAGGTTGACGATCCATCATCGTCAACCCGAAGTTGACGATTGGGTCGTGCTGATGTCCTTGCCTTCGCGTGCGCTCCAACTCCTAGAGTGCCGACCATGGTTGAGATGCAGGGCAGGACCCTGGGAAACAGCGGGATCGGCGTCGGCGCACTCGGTTTCGGGTGCTGGGCGATCGGCGGTGAATGGCGGAGGCCCGACGGTGACCCGCTCGGCTGGGGCGCTGTCGACGACGACGAGTCCGTCGCGGCGATCCGGCGGGCGCTCGACCTCGGGATCACGTTCTTCGACACGGCCGACGTGTACGGGACGGGCCACAGCGAGAACATCCTCGGCCGGGCGCTGCGCGGCCACCGCGACGAGGTCGTCCTCGCCACCAAATGGGGCAACCTCTTCGACGGGACGTCCCGCGTCGCCGACGGCCAGGACGCCACCCCCGGCCACGCCCGGCGGGCGCTCACCGCCTCGCTGCGCCGCCTCGGCACCGAGTACGTGGACCTCTACCAGCTCCACCTCTCCGAAGCGCCCCTCGACGCCGCCGCCGAACTCCGCGAAACCTGCGAGGAGTTCGTACGGGAGGGACTGATCCGCACCTACGCGTGGAGCACCGACGACCCGGAGCGCGCGGCGGTGTTCGCGAGCGGTGAGCACTGCGCGGCCGTCCAGCACACGTGCAACGTGCTCCAGGACGCGCCGGAGATGCTGGAGCTGTGCGCGGAACACGGGCTCGCGAGCGTGGTGCGCAGCCCGCTCGCGATGGGCCTGCTCGCACGGGACCCCGGCGCCGGGGCCGACCCGGGGACCGGCTGGACACGCGGCTCCGGGGACATCCGCACCGTACCGCCGGCGTGGCTGCGCTGGTTCGGGGAGGGCGGGCTGCCGGTCCCGGAACAGGCGGCCCGGGTCGCCGCCGTACGCGACCTCCTCACCTCCGGCGGCCGCACCCTGGCCCAGGGAGCGCTCGCCTGGCTCTGGGCCCGCAGCCCGCACACCGTGCCGATCCCGGGCATCCGCTCGGTCGCCCAGGCCGAGGAGAACGCCGGGGCGCTGCGGTACGGGCCGCTCGGCGAGGGCGAGATGAAGGAGATCGCCGCGCTCCTCGCCGCGTAGGGCGGGCCGGGGGACCCGGGCCCGGGCGGGGAGCCGGTCCGGCGGTCCCGCTTCAGGACAGCAGGCGCCGCTCGTTGGCGACGGCCACCGCCCCCGCCCGGGTGTCCACGCCCAACTTCCCGTAGATCCGCCCGAGATGGGTCTTCACCGTGGCCTCGCTGATGAACAGGGCGCGCGCGATGTCCCGGTTGCCCAGCCCGCGCGCCAACTGCTGGAGGATGTCACGCTCCCGCTCCGAGAGCGCGGGGCGCGGGCTGCGCATCTGGGCCAGCACCCGGTGGGCGACGGGCGCCGACAGCGCCGTACGCCCGGACGCCGCGTCCCGGATCGCGGCGAACAGTTCGTCCGGCTGCTCCGCCTTGAGCAGATAGCCGGTGGCGCCGGCCTCGATGGCCCGGGTGATGTCGGCATCGGTGTCGAACATGGTGAGCACCAGGACGCGCGGCGTGGCCTCCGTGCCGTACGCGGTGCCCGAGACCAGGTGGCGCGTGGCGGTCACGCCGTCCATGCCGCCGCCGAGCTGGAGGTCCATCAGCACCACGTCGGGCCGGACCCGGGCGGCCGTGGCGAGGGCCTCCTCGCCGCTGCCCGCCTCGCCGACCACCTCGATGCCCTCGGTGCTGGACAGCAGCGCGCGCAGCCCGGCCCGCACCACGGCGTGGTCGTCGCACAGCAGCAACCGGATGGGCGAGGTGTGATCGGACGGGCTCATGGGGCGACCTCTTCGAGGATGTCGGGGACGGCGAGGGGGAGGGCCACGGTCACGA
Organism: Streptomyces sp. NPDC059092; assembly: GCF_042756365.1. Lineage (NCBI taxonomy): Bacteria > Bacillati > Actinomycetota > Actinomycetes > Kitasatosporales > Streptomycetaceae > Streptomyces > Streptomyces sp. NPDC059092. Next base: position 41,689 of record NZ_JBHZEJ010000009.1, on the reverse strand, counting down.
CGGTGCCGCCGCCCGGCTCGGACTCGACCGTGAGCGTGCCGCCCGAACCGTACGCCCTGACCCGCATGGCCGGCAGCCCGTGCCCGCGCCCCGACCCCGTGCCGGGGGCGGGCACGGCGTCCGCGTCGAAGCCGGCCCCGTTGTCGGCGACGTCCAGGGAGATCTGGTCGCCCAGCCAGGTCAGCGTCAGCGCGGCCCGCGTCGCCCCGGCGTGCTCGCGCACATTGGCCAGCGCGCCCTGCGCGATGCGCAGCAGCGCCGCCTCGGTCCGCTCGGGCAGCGGGCCGGGGGCGCCGTCGACCCGCAGGACCACGGCCAGGCCAGGGCCGCTCTCGCGGTCGGCGAGCGCGCCCAGCGCCTGGACGAGGGTGCGCTCCGCGAGATCGGCGGGGGCCAGGTCATGGACGAACCGGCGGGCCTCGGTGAGCCCGCGGGCCCCGATACCGGCCGCCTCCCGCACATGTCCGCGGGCCGCGTCGGGGTCCGCGTGCCAGAGGCGGTCGGCGGCCTGGAGCATCATCTGCTGGCTGGACAGGCCCTGCGCGAGGGTGTCGTGGATCTCCGCGGACAGCCGCTGCCGCTCCGCCAGGATCCCGGCCCGCCGTTCGGTGGCGGCCAGGTCGCGGCGGGTACGGACCAGGTCCTCGATCAGGACGCGCTGCCGGGCCGCCTGGCGCTGGAGAGCGATCAGGACGGCGGTGCCGACGGCGGCGACGGCAGGCGGGACGATCAGCACGTTGGGGTCGAACTCCCCCTCCGTGAAACGCAGTTTGGAGGCGACGACCAGCGCCGTCAGCACGGACGCCAGCGCCACCGCCGGCCCGGTGGGCAGGGTGTGCAGGCCGGCGAAGAAGAGCGGCATGGCACACCAGGCGGAGCTGGGCGCGAGGACGAGCAGGACGATCCAGACCGCCAGCACCGCCCCCAGCCAGATCAGATACCGGGTGGTGGGGCGGGCGCCGGGGCGGGGCGCGGGGGCCAGGGCCCGGCCGAGCGCGTAGAGGAGCCCGAAGGCGACGAAGAGGGCGACGATCCAGCCGATCAGCGGCTCGTCACCGTGCAGGAGCACATGCCGGAGGAGCGAGGAGCCCAGCAGCAGGAAGAACGCGGCGTGCAGAACGGCGCGGAGCCACCGCGCGTCGGGGTCCACGTCACCGCCGGCCCCCGCGTCCCAGCCCGCCCGCGCGTCGGCGTCGGCGCGCGCCGCGTCCGCCCACGCGTCAGAGTCGGACCGTACGTCCCCGTCCGCCCGCGCGTCCGAGTCGGACCGTACGCCGGCGTCCGCCCGCGTCGCGTCCCCCGGCTCACCCTGCCGTACCACCGGAAACCTCCGCATCGCCCCGCACCACCCTTCCTTCCTCCAGCAGTCCTAACCCCTCCTCCGCCGTCCCGCGTCAACCGATCGGCCGACACGGGCATCCCCCGCACCGCCCCCGAACCGGGGCCGCGCCACCGACACCGGACCCCCGCATCCGCACCGAGGCTGGAACCAGCACCAGTACGACCACCAGCACGAGTACGAGCACCAGCACGAGCCCGTCAAAGGAATCCGTATGCCCGCCAAGAATCTCACCGTCAACCGTGCCTCCCTCGGGCACCGGGTCGGCTACGCCCTGCGCCACCCCGGCAGGGCGCCGCGCTTCCTGGCCCGCGCGGCCAGGGACACCTGGCTGCGTTACCGCTGGCCGGACCACATCGCGTACTACCGCGCCGTGATGCGCTCCGACACACGCGTCGCCCCGCACGCGGCGGTGGGCAGCGCCACACACGAGCGGTGGCTGGCGCTCGGCACCATGCAGTTCGACTATCTCCTCGGCCACGGGCTGCGGCCCGAGCACCGGATGCTGGAGATCGGCTGCGGCAATCTGCGGGCGGGCTGGCGCTTCATCAGCCATCTGGAGCCCGCGCACTACTACGGCATCGACATCTCGCCCGACATCCTCGCCGCGGCCCAGGACACCCTGGTCGACCGGGGGCTCCAGGACCGGTTGCCCACCCTGACCCCGGTCCGTGACCTGAAGCTGGCGTTCCTGCCCGACGCCTGGTTCGACGTCGTGCACGCGCACAGCGTCTTCTCGCACTCCCCGCTCCCGGTCATCGAGGAGTGCCTGGCCCACGTCGGCCGCGTACTGGCGCCCGGCGGCTGGTTCGACTTCACCTTCGACCGTACGGAGGGCGAGGAACACCAGGTCCTGCGGGAGGACTTCTACTACCGTACGGAGACGCTCATCGCCCTGGCCGAGAAGCACGGCCTGTCGGCCCGCTTCATGGATGACTGGGAGGAGCTGCCGCACGGCCAGTCCAAGATCCGCGTCACCCACGGCTCCTGAGCCCCGGCGGCCCCGGCCCCGGCGCGCGCCGCGCCCCCGCGGGAGCCGTCAGCCCCGGCCCACGAACGGCATCGCCGTCGCCAGCACCGTCGCGAACTGCACGTTCGCCTCCAGCGGCAGCTCCGCCATGTGCAGCACCGTCCGCGCCACATCCGCCACGTCCATGACCGGCTCCACCGCCAGTTCCCCGTTGGCCTGCGGCACCCCCTGCCGCATCCGCTCCGTCATGTCGGTCGCCGCGTTGCCGATGTCGATCTGCCCGCAGGCGATCCGGTACGGACGGCCGTCCAGCGACAGTGACTTGGTGAGGCCGGTCATACCGTGCTTCGTGGCGGTGTACGCGACCGAGTCGGGGCGCGGCGCGTGTGCCGAGATCGAGCCGTTGTTGATGATCCGGCCGCCCTGCGGGTCCTGCGCCCTCATCAGCCGGAACGCGGCCTGCGCGCAGAGGAACGTCCCCGTCAGATTGGTGTCCACGACCTTCCGCCAGGCCGAGTACGGCAGGTCCTCCACCGGGACGCCGCCGGGGCCGAAGGTGCCCGCGTTGTTGAAGAGCAGGTCGAGCCGGCCGTACCGCTCGCCCACCGCGGCGAACAGCGCGTCCACGTCCGCCGGCTGCGACACATCCGTCCGTACGGACAGCACGGCACCACCACCGGGGCCCGGTCCCATCGCCTCGGCCGTCTCCGCGAGCGCCGCCTCGCGCCGCCCCGCGAGCACCACCGACCAGCCCGCGCCGCTCAGCGCCACCGAGACGGCCCGGCCGATGCCCGAGCCCGCCCCGGTCACGACGGCGACGCGCCGCCCGTCCCCCTGATCCGTACCGTCCGCACCGTCCCCACCGTTCGCAGAGTCCGTACTGTCCTCACTGCCCCGCATGGCGTCCATGGCCCCGGAGCGTACCCGCGCCGGGACGCTACAGCTCCCGGTCCACCGGGTAGCGCACGCCGATGCGTTCCCGTACCGCGTCGAGCGTCCGCATCACCGCGAGCGTGCCGTCCAGCGGCACCAGCGGCGACTCCGTCTCGCCCGCCCGCAGGCAGCGCATCACCTCGGCCGCCTCGTACTGCAGGCCGTGCAGCGTCGCCTCCGGCCCCGCCGTGATCTCCTCGGGCTCCGCGCCGTCCCGGCGCAGCACGAACCGGTCCGCGTGGAAGAAACCGGCCGGCACGTCGATCCGCCCCGCCGTCCCCGTCACCGTGGCCGTCGCCGGGGTGCCCGCCGTGATCGAGCACGACAGCAGCGCCGTCGCCCCCGACTCCCAGCCAAGCAGCATGCCGGTGTTCAGGTCGACGCCCTCGGGGGAGAGCAGGGCATCGGCCTGTACGCGGTCGGGCTCACCCAGCAGGAGCTGCGCGAAGGAGACCGGGTACACGCCCAGGTCCAGTACGGCGCCCCCGCCGAGCGCGTGGTCCCGCAGCCGGTGACCGGCCGGGAAGGGGCCCTGGAGGCCGAAGTCCGCCTGGACGGTACGGATCTCGCCGATCGCCCCGTCCCGTACCAGCTGGGCCAGCCGCAGGACGACCGGGTTGCAGTACGTCCACATCGCCTCCATCAGGAAGACGCCGCGCTCCCGGGCGAGGCCGACCAGCTCCCCGGCCTCCCGGGCGTTGAGCGTGAACGCCTTCTCGCACAGCACCGGCCTGCCCGCCGCCAGCGCCAGACCGGCGGCGGCCCGGTGCGCGGAGTGCGGGGTCGCCACGTACACGACGTCCACCTCCTCGTCGGCCACGAGCGCCGCCCAGTCGCCGTACGCGCGCGGGATCCCGAACCGGTCCGCGAACTCCTTCGCCGACGCCTCGCGCCGCGAGGCCACCGCGACGACCTCGGCGCCCGGCAGTTCCCGTACGTCGGAGGTGAACCGTTCCGCGATGCCACCCGTCGCCAGCACGCCCCAGCGCACGGCACGGTCGTCCGGAATCTGTCCTGCTGTCATAGCCGCCTCACTCGCTGCCTGCTCGATGTCTGCTCGGTGCCTGATTAATGGGTCCCGACCACTCCGGTTGAGCTGAGAGCATAGGTAAGGATTTCAACGACATGGAGATATGGATGCCGGACGGCGGCCGCACCACCGAAGGAAGCACCGAACACATACGACCCGAGCAGCGCCGCTCGGTACCCGCCCCCGACGTCAGCTCCACCCCCAAGGTCAGCACCGCCCCCGTACCGCCCCCCACGCCCGTCCCCGACCCGGCGGCCGTGCCCGCGGCCGTGGTCGCCGCGCGCCGCGCCGGACTGCTGGTCACCCTCGTCCTCGGCGGGCTCACCGCACTGCCCCCGCTCTCCATGGACATGTACCTCCCGGCCCTGCCGGAGGTCACCCGTTCCCTCGGCACGGTCGCCGCGACCGCCCAGCTCACGCTGACCGCCTGCCTCGCCGGCATGGCGCTCGGCCAGATCGTCGTCGGCCCGATGAGCGACAAGTTCGGGCGGCGCAGGCCGCTCATGTTCGGCATGGTCGTCTACGTCATCGCCACGGCCATCTGCGCGTTCGCCCCCACCGTGGAACTCCTCATCGGCTTCCGGCTGCTCCAGGGCCTGGCGGGCGCGGCGGGCATCGTGATCGCCCGCGCCGTCGTCCGCGACCTGTACGACGGCGTGGAGATGGCCCGCTTCTTCTCCACCCTGATGCTGATCTCCGGCGTCGCCCCGATCATCGCCCCCGTCATCGGCGGCCAGGTGCTGCGCCTCACGGACTGGCGCGGCATCTTCGTCGTCCTCACCGTGGTCGGTGTCCTCCTCACCCTCGTCGTCTGGAAGTGGCTGCACGAGACGCTGCCGCCGGAGCGCCGGCACAGCGGCGGCGTCGGCGAGGCGCTGCGCACCATGCGCGGCCTGCTCGCCGACCGGGTCTTCACCGGCTACACCCTCGCGGGCGGTCTCGCCTTCGCCGCGCTCTTCGCGTACGTCGCCGCCTCACCGTTCGTCGTGCAGGAGATCTACGGCGCGTCGCCGCAGACCTTCAGCCTGCTCTTCGGCGTCAACTCCATCGGCCTGATCGCCGTCGGCCAGATCAACGGCAGGGTCCTGGTCGGCCGGGTCTCCCTGGACCGGGTGCTCGGCTTCGGCCTGCTCGTCATCGCGGGCGCCGCGCTGGCGCTGCTGCTGATGACCTCGGGGGTCTTCGGCGACGTGGGCCTCTTCCCGGTCGCGGCGGGGCTGTTCGTGCTGATGTCCGCGATGGGTCTCGCGATGCCGAACACCAACGCCTCCGCGCTGATGCGCGCCCCGCACGCGGCGGGCTCGGCGTCCGCGCTCATCGGCACGGCGTCGTTCCTGATCGGGGCCATCGCCTCGCCGCTGGTGGGGATCGCGGGCGAGGAGACGGCCGTACCGATGGCCGTCGTCCAGCTGGTGTGCGCGGTGGGCGCGCTGGCCGCGTTCGTCGCTCTCGTACGGCCGTGGCGCCACCGGCGACCGATGGACCGCCCCGTGGCCTGAGGGCCTTCGGCCCGCCGGTTCCGTCAGCTCCAGTTGTCGCGGAGCGGGTACCCGGTCAGATGGGACCGGTCCCTGCCGTCCGTCCAGCGGAAGAGACCGACCCCGGAGATCTCCGCGCCGGGCAGCCGGACATTGAGGGCCAGCGTCTCCGGCGTCGCGGTGGTCAGATCCACGGTGACCGGGGCGCTGCCCCCGCCCGCCAGCGCGTCCGCCGCGTTCCGGGCGCTGCGCGCCCCGTACGCCGTGCCGTCGTCCGCGACCGTCGCCAGTGTCAGCGGGCGCGTACCGTCCTCCTCCTCGAAGCAGTACGCGCGCTTCTCCTCCAGATCGAAGGCGAGCCGCCCGGCGACCAGGTAGTCGCCCCGCGGCGAGGTGACGAGCTGCGGCTCGTCCGCCGGGGTGATCGCCGGCTTGCGGCACCCGACCTGGAGCACCGCCTTGCCCGTCGCCGCGTCGTGCAGCGCCCACACCTCGTGCGTACGGACGTCCTTCGCGCCCTTCTTCTTCTGCCAGGTGGCGAGGACGTACCCGCCCGCCATCGACGCCGGCACCCCGGACGCCGCGTCCGTGTCCTTCGGCGCGACCTTCCTGCTGTACCAGCCGCCGCGCACCCAGAACTCCTTGGCGCCGCTGACGAGCAGACCCTTGTCGGTCGTCCCGCGCACCTGAGTCAGCTTGCGGCACTCCTTGCACCCCTTGGGGTAGCCGAGCGCGCCCGGCGGAACACTGACCACGTCACCGGCCACCGGGTCGACGACGGCGCTGGTGGCCTTGGAGTCGCTGATCAGTACGCCGGGCCCCCACGCGGTGACCTTCGGCGCGTCGGCCCAGGGGACCTCGATCCGGCGGGCGGATCCGTCGGTCGCGCTGTAGATGTCGAGGGAGACGATGGCGTCCGAGGGCTGCCCCGGACTCCGGCCGATCCGCCCGTACGACCAGGTGACGAAGTACTCCCGGTTGTCACCGGTCGTCACGGAGAGCAGCCGGGGGAAACGGTCGGGCGGGAACAGGGTGCGCCGGGGCTCACCGTTCCAGCCGGGCTTCCCGGTCGCGGGGTCGACCGTACGGATCAGGTACCGGTCGTCGTCGGTCCTGTCCAGATAGGCGACGAGCCCGGTGTCCTCGGCGACCGCGTAGCTCGGGGAGCCGTCGATGATGTCCCAGCCGCGCGCCGTGTCGTACGTGGCCGGCACGGGGAGCTGCGGAATCCGGGGCGCACCGCTCGCCGAAGGCAGCCTGGCCTTGGTGCCGGTGGTCGTGGCCTTGCCGTCCTGGCCGCCCTCGGCCTTCGTCGCGGGGCCGCCGCAGGTGGCGAGCAGGAGCAGCAGCGCGAGCACGATCACCCCGCCCACCAGGGCCCTGCGGACGATCCGCTCCCGCCTGGTCGGGACCTCCCCGAAGGGCCGCATGCGCCGCATCGGTCTGAAGGTCCCCGTGGGCCCGAAGGCTTTGAGCCGGATCCGCTGCCACATGGTCCCCATGGCCCCCGTGGTCCTCCCGTGAGATCCCCCGCCCCGCCTGACAAGGCCGTCAGCGTAGCAACTGGCCATGACGCCTTTGGCGTTCGCTCCGGGGTGACGGGCGAGGGTGCTGTGGCTTGCCCCGGTTGCCCAGTGTCGCGACCGGCGATGTCTGCCCCGAAGGAGCGTCGTCCGGTGCGTGCGATCGCAAGGCGGCTGGAAGTCCTTGTAGCGGAGCTACCAGGGCTTTTGGCCAACGCCGCGAGCGTGCGTGCTGGGCGGCGCGACGGGGCGAAGCTTGCCGGGAGAGATACTAAAATTCGGCCGGTGAACGCCACGCTCTCCACCGCGGAAACCCTGCGCGCCCAGCTCGGCCGCCTGCTCGACGGGCTGCCGCCCAAACAGGCCACGCAGGCCGTCGACCGGCTGATCGCCAACTACCGCGGCACCACCCCGACGGACGCGCCCGTACTCCGGGACCGCTCCGACGTCGCCGCGTACGCCGCGTACCGGATGCCCGCCACCTTCGAAGCCGTACGGTCCGCGCTGGATGCCCTGGCGGACGCGGCGCCCGGCTGGACGCCGGGCAGCCATCTCGACGTGGGCGGCGGTACGGGGGCGGCGGTGTGGGCGGCGGACGCGGTCTGGGGCGACGGCACGGACGCGCCGCGCGCCACCACGGTCCTGGACTGGGCCGAACCGGCGCTCGCCCTCGGCCGTGAACTGGCCCAGTCCTCGGGCCTCCCCGCGCTGCGCGCCGCCGAATGGCGCGGGGGCCGGATCGAGGAGGCCCTGAAGCTGGCCGGGAGCGATCTGGTGACGGTCTCGTACGTCCTGAAGGAACTGACCGCGCCGGACCGCACGGCGCTCGTCGTGGAGGCCGCACGGGCCGCCCAGGCCGTGGTGATCGTGGAACCGGGCACCCCGGACGGCTACCTGCGCGTCATCGAGGCCCGCGACCTCCTGATCGGCGCGGGCTTCCACATCGCGGCCCCCTGCCCCCACGACCGCCCCTGCCCGATCACCCCGGGCACGGACTGGTGCCACTTCTCGGCGCGGGTCAGCAGATCGTCCCTGCACCGCCAGGTGAAGGGCGGCTCACTCCCGTACGAGGACGAGAAGTTCAGCTACGTCGCGGCGGTCCGCTTCACCCCGGACCCGGCCCCGGCGCGCGTGACCCGCAGGCCGCAGATCCGCAAGGGCCAGGTACTCCTGGAACTGTGCACGGCGGACGACGCCCTCCGCCGCGAAACCGTCACCAAGCGCCACGGCGCCCTCTACCGAGCGGCGAGGGACACGGACTGGGGCGACCCCTGGCCGCCGCCGGCCTCGGGCGACGCGGACGACGCGGGTATCTATCCGTAAACGACGGTTTCTTATCTGCCTTCGAGGGGTGGTCCCGTCCCCACGCGTACGTGAACCTCTTGTTACATACATGCCAATTCGGCGGAGGTTGCCCGCGATGAGGAGTGGATCAGCCGAGAACGGGCCCGTCCGCCGTTCGGTGACCGGCCGGGTTCTCAGTGTGCTCGACGCGTTCGCCGGGGAACGCCGCCAACTCACCCTCTCGGACATCAGCCGGCGGACCGGGATGCCGCTGGCCACCACGCACCGGCTGGTCGGCGAACTGCTCTCCTGGGGCGCGCTCGAACGGAACCGGAACGGCCGCTACGAGATCGGCCTGCACCTGTGGGCGGTCGCGGGGCTCGCCCCGCGACGGCTGGAACTGCGCGAGGTGGCGATGCCGTTCCTCAGAGAACTGCACCACAGGACCGGGCGGCAGCAGGTGCGGCTGGCGGTGCTGGACGGCACGGAGGTCGTACTCGTCGAGCGGATCCCCGCCCGGGACAGCCCCCCGTTCGAACCGGCCGGCGGCCGGAGCCCCGCCCACGCCACCGGCGACGGCCTGGTCCTCCTCGCCTACGCGGGGGCGGCCGTACAGGAGCACTATCTGGCCCGCCACGCCCCGGCCGCCGGCCTGCGCCCGCTGCTCTCCGAGGTGCACCGGACGGGCTTCGCCACGAGCGACCGGCGGCCGGGGCCGGGGCACACCGCGTCGGTGGCCGCCCCCGTACGGGACGCGTCGGGCGAGGTCGTGGCCGCCGTGTCGGTCGTCCTGCGGACATCGGAGGCCGGACGGAGCAGCTTCGCGCCCGCGGTCGTGGCGATGGCCCGGACCATCTCCCTGGCGCTGTTCCGGCGGCAGGACGGCGCGTGAGCCGAGGCGCCGGCAGCCGACGCACCGCAGCGCTCCCGCGGTTCACCGCGGGAGCGCACCGAAGGCTGGACCGGACGGATCCGATCAGAACGGACAGGAGTCCTGCCAGCGGGTGACCAGGGCGGGGTTGTTCTTGTCGGCTTCCCGTGGGGCGCCGCACAGGAACGGGCTGAACCGGGTGTCGCCGTACAGCCAGCGGCTGAAGAACGACACGATCAGCTTGCCCTGCTTGGCCTTGTTGCCGTAGCCGGTCATCGGGCAGAGATGGTCGCCGGGCACCTCCACGAAGAGCTTCTCGGCCCGGGACATGGAGTTGTACCAGGGCAGGGCGTACGTGTTGCCGTGCGCGACGGGGTCACTCGCGCACGTGAGGAAGAAGGTCGGGTCGGTGACCCCGGAGAAGTTCCCGTTCGGGAAGTACGGCGCCGTGGGCACCCCCGCCGTGAACCGGGCGTCGTCCCGCAGGGCCACCATCACCCCACCGCCGCCCATCGAGTGACCGGCCGCGCCGAGCGTGCCGTTGACCTTCTGGTGAACGGGGTTGCCGACGGTGGCGCTGAACGAGAGGAGCTGGGTTCCGGCGGCGCTGATCTGCCGGCCGCGCGACGTGGGGTCGTCGCCGAGCGTGAGGGTGCCGACGTTGATGACGACGAAGCCCCAGGAGGCGAGGCGCGGCGCGAGCCACTGGAGATTCTGCTGCGTGCCCTGATAGCCCGGCATCAGCACGATACCGGGGTACGAGCCACTGGCTGTCGGGTAGGTGATCGTGCCGGATCCGTACCCGCTCGGATTGGGCACGGTGTAGGCGGCGGTGGCCAGCGGCCCGTTCGTGGCCTCCAGGGACGCGGTCGTCGGATCGGGGACCGCTCGGACGGAAGCGCCCCCGGCGGTGACGGCGGACGAGGTGGTCGCCGCGGTCGAGGCGGAGGCGGTCAACAGGGCGGCGGCGACGGTGGTGACCAGCGCGATCAGCACGGACAGGGCACGGGACCGGGTCCGTAACGGCGAGGTCGTGCCGGACCGACGGCGGATGGGACGCATCGATGGACCTCCAGGACGGAGTGCGGGTGCGCGCCGCCGGAAAACGCGGCGCGACCGCACCGTAAATACGGCCGGAGCCGCCTGGAAGCGGGACTTCTGCTGAGTGGAAGGGAAGCGGGGCGGGCGGCGACCCCACGTCGCGCGGCCGGCGGCCTCAGGCCCGCAGCTTTCGCGTACCGCGCTTCGCGCCGCGATACCTGGCCGTCGCCCGGTCCCTGACCGCACCTGGTCCCCGGGCGGCGAAGACGACGAAGTCGTTCCGGGCGGCGGGGGCGAGGAGAAGCACCGGTCCGGCGGGGCCTTGCTGTCCCGGACAGGGACGACGCCGGAGAGGCGTGCTGCTACCGGCTGAGCCGGGCCGGCGACGACGTCTTGTTCACCCTCGCCTCCCGAGCCGAGCGAGCCATATTCTCGACCGGGATGTGCAGCTTTCGCGGCGGTGTGGGCCGATGGCCGCTCCAGGCCGGGCAGATGACCTGCCCAGGGCAGTTCCACGTGGCCGGCGTGCGCGAGCAGATCCGGCAGCCGGGCGGCGATCCGCCGGAAGTCCGCCAGGTCGTGCGCGCCCGACACGGCCAGGCAGGGAGCCCGAATCGCCGCCACGTCGATCTCGGCCTCCGTCGGCTCGAACTCCTCGGCGGCGGCCAATTGCACCTCGAAGGCGTGCCGTTGCATCCGGCGTACCGCCTCGCGGGCCGTCTCGTCGGCCTCCGGACCGAGCCAGGTCTCGACCAGCGCTTCCTCGCCCCTGCCGAGCGCTTTCAGTTCGGCGGAGGGCTCATGTCCGGGAAGGGCGGAGCAGATCAGCGCGAGAGCGCCGGCCGTCTCCGGCCACTCTGAGAACGCTCAATTACTCCCTGGTGCAGGCCGCGTTGCCCTCCTCGGCCCACGGCCGGACGGTAATCATGAAGATCGCACACCTGCCGCATGTGCGTTCGATGCGATACTCTCTGTGCACCGAGACTGCCTAGCTGTCACTTCGGGGGGACGCTGTGAAGATTCTTGTGCGTTTTGTGGGCATACGTGCCGCCCTGCTCGCCGCGTCGATGCCTGCATCCGCTGCGTCGGCGGCCGATCTGACCGAGGCGAAGGGCCACGCGTCGATCGAGACCATGCAAGTTGAGGGCGTCAAGGTCGACAACGCCTGACGCCGAGCCTGAACCGTCTCCGGTCATCAGCTACTTGGGGAAGACGAAGGTCGTCACACTCGGCGACACGGAGATACGGGCCACTCGTAACGCGCTCGGCATCAATGTCGCCCGCAACACCACCAACACCACTGGCTCGAATCGCGATATCGGAGTCTTGCGAAGGTAGGGCTGCCGTGACGGTGGCTGTCCTCGTGCGCCCGTCAGGGATTGCGGGACAGCCTTTTATTCGGACAGCTTTCTGTGCGCGGATCTGCTTTTATCAGTGGTCACCATTGTCCAGCGAGTCCGACCAGGCTTTGTGCGATATGGAACAGATTCTTTCACCGTCGCCTGCCGAGCCGCTCACCATGCCGACCATGGTGACGAGCGAACATATTTTCACTCAAAGTTAGGGGAGGTGGGTTCTCGTGGCTGATGCGAAGGTCCTGGAGGGTCAGAAGTGGGTCAATGCCACCTATGCCGGAGTTTCGGGATACGTAAAATGCCCAGAAGACGGTCAGACCGGCTGGTCGACCATGAACTCGTTCATCATGGGCCTACAGCACGAGCTGGGAATTAGCCCTGTCGTTGCCTCCTTCGGAGCGACGACGATGAGCAAGCTTGAGGCGCTCAAGGGCATCTCGGATGGAGAAAATCAGAATAGGAACATTGTCTACATTGTTCGCTACGGCCTGTTCTGTAAGGGCTATTGGGGTGAAGCGGGCAACACGTTCAACGCCGACGCCCTTGAGGCGATGAAGAAGAACATGGGTATATGGCAAGAGGGGCAGGAGGCTTGGAACCGCTTGGTACAAGCCAAGGTGTTCAAGGCCCTGCTCACCATGGACGCCTACGTTGTGGTCGCTGGCGGAACTGACAAGATCCGCGGAATTCAGCAATGGCTGAACGGCCTGTACTGGGAAAAGTCTGCCTACTCAATTGGCCCGTGCGATGGCCTGTATTCGCGAGATGTGCAGAAGTCCTTGGTGATTGCCCTCCAGTACGAGATGGGCATCGCGTCACCGAATGGAAACTTCGGGCCCGGAACCCAGGCCGCCTTGAAAAACCACACGCTCGCCGAAGGCGCCACCGGCATCATGGTGCGACTGTTCACCGCCGCGTGCGTATTCAATGAACCGGTGCCGGTCGGGGAGTATTCGGAGCGCACCGCCTTCACCTCCACTTTCGACGCGGCCATCACCAGGTACGTGAAGCTGTTCCAGGAATTTTCCTACCTACCAGGTTCCGGCAAGGGTGACTACGACACTTGGTGTCAGCTGCTCGTATCCATGGGAAATCCCGACCGTAAGGTGTTCGGCTCCGATACTCGGTTCGTCATCAATGCCGACCGTGCCACGTGGCTCAAGAGCAACGACTACCAGATCGTCGGCCGGTACCTGTACAGTCCGGATCCCGATTTCGAGAAGGAGATCAAGCCCGGCGAGCTCAAAGTTATCCTCGACGCCGGCCTGAAATTCTTCCCGATTATGCAGGTCCACGGTCGGGACGTGACCGAGTACAAGTACACCACCGGTTTCCAGCACGCTTTGATAGCGCATGAGAAGGCGACGACGTTCGGTATCCCACGTGGGTCGGTCATCTACTTCGCGGTGGACTACGATGCCACTCAGGACCAGATGGACCCCTACATCGTGAAGTACTTCAACGGCGTGGTCGCCGGCCTTGCGGATCGTGGCAAGAAGTACGTCCATGGCGTGTACGGGTCGAGGAACGTGTGCATCAACGTCACCAACAAAACCTACGCGCGGTACTCATTCGTCTCAGGTATGTCCTGGGGGTTCTCCGGGAACCTCGGCTTCCCTCTCCCGGCGAACTGGTCGCTGAACCAGATCAAGGAGATCTCCGACATCGAAATCGGCGGCGCGGGCGGGAAAATCGACCTGGACAACACCGTGTGGCGACTGCGCAACGACGGCGGGGACCCCGGCGTGTCTTCCCTGGCCACCGTTGCCTCCCCTGCGGCCGACTTCATATCCTATATTGACCAACTGTATGCCACCGCGCAGGACTACAAGGCCTCCAACTCCACCAGCCGCAGTGCATCCCAATTGGTGATGGAGTTCGTCCGCCACGAAGAGTACGGCGGTTTGAACTGGGGCATTCTGATCGGGAATTACGACAAGGACTGGGTTGCCTATGCCGAAAGTAAGGGCCGCACGGTAAAGAAGGATTTCGTCGACCCCAGCTCGGGCTACGAGATGGGCCCCGAGCACTTGCTGGCCACCGCCAACGGCCACCTACTTTTCCCCCAACCCACGAATGCCAAGTCCGTGAACAGTGGGGACATCGCCGGGTGGGCCGGCGACCTCATGACCTTCTACGCCAACTGGCGCAACGACGAGCAGCAGTACGCATCCGGCAAGGCGTACTGCGATGCAAAGCTCGCCAAGCCGGGTGTGTCCTCTTCTTTCTCCTTCAAAGACCTGCTCGAAGACGCTGACGGCTACCTGATTGCCCGCGCCTGCGCCGCCGGGACTCCGATCAACCAGTTCGTGCGGGAGCACTACGGCAATGGCGGTGGCCACCTCACCCGGTTCACGCAGTATTTCAACAAGCGGTTTTTCACCGCAGCAGATTGCAGGGACCAGGCGTACAACGCTCTGACGATGGAGAACGAAACGTTCAATCTGGCGCGCACCGCGCTGATCCTGGCAACGGGGGCGCAGTCTCCGACAGTGATGGCGAACCTGCCTGGCGGGTTTGATAAACTCCAGAGCTTCTGCCAGGGGTTTGTCGACGCGATCGTAGCAAGGGTTGGTGCCGAGTCCTAATGTTCCTCCTCGTCTTCGCAGCTCTCGGCCTGGCCATTCTGGCGGGGCTGCTGATGCTGCGTCGCAGGGTTAGATCCCGGCACGAGCAGCCTATTGCGCTCGTCGGTGCCGCAGTGATCGCCGGCGGCTTCGCGGTCATGGTATGGGGGTTCGGCGTCTTCGCAGGAGGGCTGGACGTTCGGGAAACCTGCGAGCTCACCCATCACACCACCTACGACCAGGCATGGCGTGACCGCACGGGAGCGGACGGCACGTCCTACTTCCCGTTGGCCAACGCATGCAACGAGCACATCAGTCTCGTGCCCGCATGGGTGAACCCCACGATCGTCGTTCTCGCTGTCTTCGCATTCGGTGCTCTTGCCCTTGCTCTGTTCCGGATCGCCTATGCGATTTTCCACAGAAAGGAGCTGGTCTCCTCATGAGCGGTACAACCAGCCGTAGACGTTTGCTCGGAGCAGGCGCAGCTACCGCTGCCGGCCTCGCTCTCGCCACCACCGGGAGCCCCGCACAGGCGTCGGCCCGGTCGAAGCCACTGCCGAAGGCCGAGCAGGTGAAGCTGCCGGACGGCGAGGAATGGATCGGACGTAAGTCCGCAAATGGCTGGGCCATTCTGGCCGAGGCCACCAAGTACCAGGTGCAGGGCGCACCGAAGCTCACCGTCAGGCTCGCGGAGGGCCCGGCTGCGACCGTGCTGCTGTACGTAGTCCGCCGCTATGCCTACGAGATCGACATGCTCCGGCCCGAGGAGCTGGCAGGGCACGCCACGGACCGTACAGTGGGGGCGGCTTTCGAATCGAATTACCTGTCGGGGACAGCTGTGGCGATTCAGCCAATGCTCTACCCGCTGGGCGGCACGGCCGCCAACGGCATGAGTGAGCTTGCGGTGACAGTGGTGGAGGACATTCTTGCCGACGTGGGCGAAGTCGTAGCGTGGGGCGGAGAGCTGGACCCACTCAAACAGTCCCACTTCCATATAGCCACCTCCCCAGGCGATCGGCGCCTTGAAGCGCTGGCTGACCGCGTCGGTGATTGGAACACCCGCCCCGGAAAGGGCGCGGGCTGCATCGACGCTTTCACCCACTCCCGGATCTCTCGTTCTCGAGCGGCAAAGAACGCACGTTGAACACTGCTTGTGCTGTGACCGAATAGGTTCGACGGGTTGGTGGCCGTGGCGGGCGGATGTGGGGTGATGTCCGATCCGACCGCTGCGGACCATCGATCGTGGTGAGCGTGAGCTCAAGGTCGTCGACTCGTGGGCGTCTTCGGTGTCGCCCTTACGTTGCCCTGGCAGCCGCGGGAGACGTGGTGAACGGTGCGGCCAGGGATATGAAAAGCCGTTGGCCGTGACTGAGCGTTTTCAGAGTCGCCGCAGATGGGGGTGACGGTAGCGAGGCCGCAACGCACGAGGCACCCGTGCCGTCGAGTGAGATGTTCGAAGTCTCAACTCATCAGCACAGGTGCCTCGTTGGTTCCCTGTCCCGCCGCACTCGACCTTCCTCATGCGCTGGTCGAGTGGGTCACCGTGCGTGCCGCTTTCGCGACACGCTTCAGCCCCGTGCCACGGCCTCCACGGCTCTCGCGGGTCTGCGCAGTTCCTGCGTGCAGCACTTCACGCTGCCGCCGCCCTTCAGCAGCTCGCCGAGGTCCATCCCGATCGGCTCGAACCCCCGCTCCCGCAGCGGCTCGAAGAGTCCCGTGGCGGCCTGCGGCAGCAGGACGTGGAGGCCGTCGCTCACCGCGTTCAGGCCGAGCCTGGCCGCGTCGGGGCCGTCCGCGATCAGGGCGCCGGGAAAGAGCTGTTCGAGGACGGAGCGGCTGCCGGGGGAGAACGCGTCCGGGTAGTACATGATCTCGTCGGCCGCGTCGTCCAGTACGCAGAGCGCCGTGTCCAGGTGGTAGAAGCGCGGGTCGACCAGGTCCAGGCCGATCACCGGCCGGCCGAAGAACTCCTGGGCCTCGCCGTGGGAGAGCGGGCTCGACCGGAAGCCGCGTCCTGCCAGCAGGTACGAGGCGGTGACGGCGAAGTCGCCCTCGCCCTCGTTGATGTGCACGGGCTCGCTGATGTCCGGGTAGCCGTGGCTCCGGAACCAGTCCAGGTGCGCCTCCGCCTCCCCGTACCGCTCCTCGTGCGCGAAACGCGCCCCCAGGACCCGGCCGTCGACGACCGTGGCACCGTTCGCCGCGTACACCATGTCGGGCAGGTCCGGCTCCGCGTCGAGTACGGAGACGGTGTGGCCGAGCGCCCGGTAGCGGTCGCGCAGGTCCTCCCACTGGACGAGCGCGAGGGCTTGGTCCACGGGCTTGGTCGGGTCCATCCAGGGGTTGATCGAGTAGGTCACCCGGAAGTGCTCCGGCGGACACATGAGGTAGCTGCGGGGCGAGGCGTCACGAGGCAACGGAGGCTCCTCACGAGCGGCGGTGCGCACGATGTGTGCGTGAGAGTCATGGTCCGCCGCGCACGGCCTCCGCGCTGTGCACCGTTCGGGTGGTTCTTCGCGCACGTCAGGCGCCCGGGCGAGACGGTACGTACCGGGTTACGCCACTCCTCCGGGTGGCCGTCGCCACCCGGACCGGTTGCTAGATTGGCCGCCATGGCTGAGAGCAAGGCACCCGACTCCTCGCGCCGCAGTGAGCGGTCGCGCCGCGCCATCTACGACGCCGCTCTCGCCCTGGTCACGGAGGTCGGCTACGCGCGGACGACCATCGAGGGCATCGCGGCCCGCGCCGGGGTCGGCAAGCAGACGATCTACCGCTGGTGGCCCTCCAAGGCCGCCGTACTGCTGGAAGCGTTCCTGGATCTCAGCGACCAGGCGGCGCGCGAGGCGGGCGGCGACGGGACGGGGTACGAGATCCCCGACACCGGCGATCTGGAGACCGACCTCAAGCTGGTGCTGCGCGCGACGGTCGACGAGATGAACAACCCCGTCTACGACCTGCCGTCCCGGGCGCTCGCCGCCGAGGGGGTCATCGACGCCGAGCTGGGCGCCGAGTTCGCGCGCAAACTGCTCGAACCACAGCTCAAGCTGTACACGCGGCGCCTGGCCGCGGGGCAGGACGCCGGTGCCGTACGGCGCGACCTCGACCTGCGGATCGCGCTGGAGCTGCTGGTCGGGCCGGTCGCCCACCGCTGGCTGCTGCGGACACTGCCGCTGACGCACGCGTACGCGGACACGGTCGTCGAGTACGCGCTCCACGGGCTGGCCCCCCGGACCTGAACCGTCGAGCCCAGTGGCCCCGGTGCCCCGGGGGCGCGTGGGGGCGCGTGGAGGCATGTGGGGCGGGTGTGGTGAAGACCACCGCCCCGTGAACGGCCCAGGAACCGCCGATCGCCCCCTCGTATCGCCACATAAGCCGCGATTCCCTCCCTTGCGAGGGATGAGCCCTCCTGCCCCGGTGAGGGAGCGCGGCCACCCGAGGCGCAGGATGGTGCGACCATGGAAAGAGTCCGCAGGGACGAGCATGAGGGTGAGGGGATAGATGGGCGACGATTTCGGCCGCTACCGCGGCACGGAGAGCAGGATTCCCCAGTGGCTGCGCAGGCGACCCAAGAAGAGCGCCGGCGATTCCGCGCTTGAGGGAGACATGGCGGGCCGTGAGGCGCTGCTGCTCGCCGTGGCCGAAGCGGGAATGCCCGTCTCGCCCGCCGCCCACCCCATCGGCTACCGATGTTCGTGCGACCGCATCGGCTGTCCCACCCCGGCCAGACACCCCATCTCCTTCGCCTGGCAGACCCAGTCCACGACCGACCGGGCCCAGATCGAACGGTGGGCGCGCAACCAGCCCGAGGCGAACTTCATCACCGCGACGGGCATGATCCACGACGTTCTCGACGTCCCTCTCGAAGCGGGCAGCCGTGCCCTGGAACGCCTGCTGGAGCAGGGCATCGACGTCGGCCCCGTCGCCGATTCCGGTGGCGACCGGATGCTCTTCTTCACCGCGACGCGAGGCACCCCGGAGGACGAGGACGAGTGGTGGCCCTGCGAACTGGACTGCCACCCCGAGACGATGGACGAGCACCCCGGGCTGCGCTGGCACTGCCGGGGCAGCTACGTCCTCGTACCCCCGGCGCGGCTCCCCGGTGAACTGGCCGTCGGCTGGCTCCGCGGCCCCGAACACCCGCTCCCCGATCCGCTGACCCTCCTGGAGACGCTGACCGACGCGTGCGCGCGGTACGCGGGCGAGAACGGCGAACTGGACCCGCACGCGGTGGCCTGGCCCCTGGGTCGCTAGGCTCTGTCTGACAAGTAGCGCCGTCCGCACGTAGGGCGGGGCGCGCGGCGTCCGGTGCACTGCACTCGCTCCGCTCGCTCCGTCTCGGCGCACTGAATCCTCCCTTGGATGCCGAGCGCGATCGCAAGGCGGAGGATCGGCACCCTCGACGGCCCGGACGTACGCGGACGACTCCGGCAACGCGGCGAGCGTGCGTGGCAGGCGTCGCGGGCCAGGCGGGATTTGCCAGACAGAGCCCAGGCGTGTTTCGGGAGTACCGGTGGGTCAGGCCGCGGCTGCCTTCGGGTAGTGGCGGCGCAGGTTGGCGGCGAGGACGCGGTCGAGCGTGCGGTCGGACATCACCCGGCCCAGGCGGATGATCAGGGCGGCGTCCCGGCCCGCGGTGTAGCGGGTGCGCGGTTTGCGGGCCGTCACGGCCTTCGCGATGACCCGGGCGGCGGCGTCGGCGGTCAGGCCCGAGGCGGTGCCCGAGGCCATCAACCTGTTGTTCGCCCGGACCAGGCTGCCGTAGCGCTCGTCCTGCTCCGGGGTCATCCGGGCGGCCAGGTCGTTCGCCGTCGCGATCCCGCGGGCGGCGATCTCGGTGCGGACGCCGCCGGGCTCGACCACGACCACCTGGACGCCCAGCGGTGCGACCTCGCGGCGGAGCGAGTCGCTGACCGCCTCCAGGGCGAACTTCGCGCCGGCGTACGCGCCGTACGTGGCCATGGCGAACTTGCCGCCGATCGAACTGATGTTGATCACACGGCCCTTGCTGCGCAGCAGCGCGGGCAGGAGCGCCTGCGTGACGGCGATGTGACCGAACAGGTTGACTTCGAACACCCGCCGCCACTCCGCCATCGGCAGGGCCTCGACCGGGGCGTTCACCTGGACACCGGCGTTGTTGACGAGCGCGTGCAGGGGGCGCGCGTCGTCGGCGACCCTCGCTGCGAGGGCCTCCACGTGCTCGGACTCGGTGATGTCGAGGATGACCGGCTCGACGCCGGTCGACCGGATGGCGTCGGCGTCACGGTCGCGTCGCACGCCGGCCAGGACGTGGAATCCCCGGCGAGCCAGTTCGCGGGCGGCTGACGCGCCCATGCCCGTGGAGGCTCCGGTTACG
The DNA here is from genome assembly GCF_042756365.1 of Streptomyces sp. NPDC059092. Lineage (NCBI taxonomy): Bacteria > Bacillati > Actinomycetota > Actinomycetes > Kitasatosporales > Streptomycetaceae > Streptomyces > Streptomyces sp. NPDC059092. The sequence goes on along the minus strand of NZ_JBHZEJ010000009.1, from coordinate 21,945 downwards.
ACGATCAGCTTCTGGGTTTCAGATGACGTTGTCACCTTCGCTACGCTAGCAGCCCGGATGACACTGTCAACCGTATGATGGGTGTCATGGTCACCCGTGCGGAGTCCGCCGCCCTCACTCGCCGCGCCCTGCTCGACGCGGCCGCCCAGCTCCTCGACCTCGGCGGCCCCGAAGCCGTCACCCTGCGCGAAGTCGGCGCACGGGCAGGCGTGAGCCGGGGGGCGCCGTACCGGCACTTCACGGGCAAGGACAGCCTGCTGACCGCCGTCGTGACCGAGAGCTGGCAACGGATCGGCGACCAGGTGCACGCCCTGCGGGCCGACCCCGCCCTGTCGGCCTCCACCAAGCTGCGTGGCGCTCTCCACGCCCTCATTGGTGTCGGCCGGGATCAACCGCACCTGTACCAGCTGCTGTTCAGGCGCTCCGGACACCGCCCCGAGGAACTCGGTGAAGGACTCGACCGCGTCCGGCGCCAGCTCTGCGGACCGGCGGACGACCCGGCCGTGGACCGCATGCGCGCGGCCGGACGCTTCCAGGGCGAGTTCCTGGCCATCGTCACCGGCCTCGCCGGGGAGCGGAACGCGCGGCACTACGCCGCCCTGGTGCTCACCAGCACCCACGGCATCGCGGAAATGGAGCTCAGCGGCCACTTGGGCGCGGACGGGTTGCACGCCACCGCCGACGAGCTCATCGACACCCTCGTCGGCGTGGTCGCCGACGCCGGTGTCGGCGACCACGCCGACACCGGCGAGGCGGCGTAGCGACGTCCTTCCCCGCCCCGTCGTCCCGGACTCGATCGGCGGGTTCGCCTTTCTGCGGCAACCCGTTCCACGCGATCCTGGCCGAGGTGGAGAACGTCGTCCGGGACGGCATCGCGCGCGGAGGGTTCCGGGATGTCCGCGACGTGCGCCTCGCGGTGGAGTCGCTGTCCGGTGTCATGTGTGCGGGCGCCGAACACATCGGCCGGGATCCGGCCGCCTTCGAGGCCGCGGTCCGCTCGGCGCGGAAGATCGTCCTGGCGTCTCCGGCCCGCCGCCCGGGCCAGTACCCGCCGGCCGGTCTCCGGCCCGCACGGCCCGCCGCCGGCGAGCGAACTTCCGGGGGCGGGCTCGGGACGCGGTGGATCGCCCGCGACGCGTGCGCCGTGTCCGCGATGACCGCATCGGGCCCGTAACGCGCACGTCCGCCCCGCACCACCACGCGCCCCGCGCCACCGCGGCCACGTCACCACAGGCCGCGCCACCACGCGCCCCGCGCCTACGAGCCCTTCGCCGCTATGACGCCCTGGAGCCGTCCCGCCACCGTCACCTTCGGGTCGCCCGCGCCGGCCGGCGGGACCAGGACGGCCTGGCTGGAGATCCACTCCTTCGTGAGCGTGCTCGTCACCTCGCCCGTCGTCAGCGCCTTCACATCCGCGTTCACCTGCGGCTTGACACCCTTCGCGCCCGTCAGCCGCTCGAAGTAGCGCGTGGCGAAGAAGACCAGCGCGCCGCCGTCCTCCGTCGCGAGCCCCAGCGGATCGAAGTCGCCGCTGCTGGCCGCCTGATCGATGTACTGCGTCGTCAGGCCCGGCAGCCGCTCCCGCTTCCTGCGGGTCTCCCGCCACTCGCTGGTGTGGGGTCCGTCAGCGAAGTGGTCCGGTTCGCCGTCCTCCAGGTACGAGGCGTACTCCGCGCTCAGATCCTTCGGCGCCACCGCCAGCCCCTTGCTGCCCGGCTCCACCGCCTCGCCCCAGCCCTCGCCGTCCGTCCTGAACTCCGGGACCGCGTCCGCCGCGAGGATCGTCAGATACGGGACCTCCCACTTCTGGCCGGGCCCGCCGCGCAGGAAGACCAGCACCCAGCGGGTGTCCTGCGCGCCGCCGTCGTCCTGGTCCCGGTTGCTGTCGGTGTCCGCCACGAACCAGCGCGGCCAGCCGGCCTTCTTCGGGATGGTGAACTTCGCGTCCCCCAGCTCCAGCGCCTGGTGCGCGGGGTTCCCGTTCGGGGACGTGATGGAACGCGCCTTCAGGCCGGCCTGGTTGATCGCGCCGAGCGCGCCGGTCACCCGGTCCGCGTCGAGCGCGGGATCGTACGCCTTGTCGGCCGCGTTGTACGCGTCGGTGAAATCCTTCAGGGCGCGCTCGGCCTCACTCCGGTCCGCCGACGGCAGGACCGCCAGCTCCCCGTGCACCGTCACGCACCCGCTCGCCGTCAGTGACAGCACCGTCACCGCCGCGAGGGCCGCCACCGCCCGGCGCGTGGCCCGGCCCGCCGTGCGTCCCGCCGTCCGGCCCGTTCCCCGCATCGGCCTTCCCCGCCTGCTCATCGGCCGCCTCTGCTCCTTGACGCCTACCAAGACCCGTACGAACGGATCGCCACCCTACCGGGGCCAGGAACAGCGCGAGCGTCGGGACCAGATACAGGAACCAGACGGTGACCTGGAGCACCGTCGGGTCCGGCTGGAAGTTGAGGACGCCCTTGAGGAGCGTGCCGTACCAACTGTCCGGCGGGATCGTCGCACTGATGTCGAACGCCTTCTCCGACAGCCCGCCCAGGAAGCGCGCCTCCTGGAGATCGTGGACCCCGTACGCGAGCACACCCGCCGCCACGACCACCAGCATTCCGCCGGTCCACGTGAAGAACCGGGCCAGATCGATCCGCAGCGCGCCCCGGTAGAAGAGCCACCCCAAGAGGACCGCGGTGGCGATCCCGAGCAGCACCCCGATCAGCGGCGCGTGCGTACCGTCCGACGAGGCGCGCACCGACGCCCACACGAACAGCGCCGTCTCCAGCCCCTCCCGGCCCACCGCGAGGAACGCCGTCGCGACCAGCGCGCCCGTTCCCATCCGCAGCGCCGCGTCCAGCTTCCCGTGCAGCTCGGTCTTGAGATGCCGCGCCGTACGCCGCATCCAGAAGACCATCCAGGTCACCAGACCCACCGCGAGGATCGACAGCGAGCCGCCCAGCGCCTCCTGCGCCTCGAACGTCAGCTCCTGCGAGCCGAATTCGAGCCCGAAGCCGAAGCCCAGCGCGAGGATCACGGCGACGCCGATACCGGTCCAGATGGGCCGCAGCGCGTCGCGCCGCCCCGTCTTCACCAGATACGCGATGAGGACGCAGACGACGAGGCTCGCCTCCAGCCCCTCACGCAGGCCGATCAGATAGTTTCCGAACACGTCGGAACTCCTTTGCGAAGATGCGCAGTTCAGGTGAGCAGTGCCCGGCCCCACCAGTCGTCCTCGTCCCGGACGCCCGGCGGGATCGCGAAGACCGCTGAACCCACGTGCTGGATGTACTCGTTGAGCGCGTCGGAGCGCGCCAGTGACCGCTGTACGGGGATGAACGCGTCCCGCACGTCCCGCTGGTACGCCAGGAAGAACAGCCCCGCGTCGAGCCGGCCGAGCCCGTCCGTACCGTCCGTGAAGGAGTAGCCGCGGCGCAGCATCCGTACCCCGTGGTGCGCGTCCGGATGGGCCAGCCGTACGTGGGAGGCCGGCAGCATCGCCGCGAGGTTGGGCTTGTCGTGCTCGCGCGCTTTGCCGACCGCCGCGCCCTCGCCCTTGTCCCGGCCGAAGACGTCCTCCTGCTCCTGGAGCGGCGTACGGTCCCAGCTCTCGATCCGCATCGAGATGCGGCGGGCCACGAGGTACGAGCCGCCCGCGAGCCAGCCGGGCGCCTCCTTCGCGCCCACCCACACGTAGCGGTCCAGGGCGTCGGTCTCGGTGACGGCGATGTTGCTGGTGCCGTCCTTGAAGCCGAACAGGTTGCGCGGGGTCTGCGCGCCGGGCGTCGTCGACGACGTCTTGCCGAAGCCGAGCTGCGACCAGCGCACCGCGACCTTCCCGAAGCCGATCCTGGCCAGATTGCGGATCGCGTGCACCGCGACCTGCGGGTCGTCCGCGCACGCCTGGACGCAGAGGTCGCCGCCGCCGCGCGCCGGGTCGAGGTTGTCGCCGGGGAACCGTGGCAGGTCGACCAGTGCGTCGGGCCGGCGCGCCGCCAGCCCGAACCGGTCCTTCCGCTCCGTGCCGTGCTGGAAGAGCCCGGGGCCGAAGCCCACGGTCAGGGTGAGCCGGGAGGGCCTGAGCCCCAGCGCCTCGCCCGTGTCGTCCGGCGGCGCCTCGGCGAGACCGCCGTACGCGCCCTCGCCGACCGCGTGCCCCGCCGTCATCCGCTCGGCGGCCCGCGTCCAGTCCTTGAGCAGCTGGACCAGTTCCGCGCGGTCGTCGGTCGTCACGTCGAACGCGGCGAAGTGCAGCCGGTCCTGGACGGGTGTGGCGATGCCCGCCTGGTGCGCGCCGCGGAAGGCCACGGCCGCGCCGGTGCCGGCGGCGGGCTCGGCCGCGGCCCCGTCCCGGACCGCCGCCACGGCGCCCCCGGCCGCGGCGGCCCCGAGCGCGAGCCCGGCACCGCCCCAGCCGAGCAGGGCGCGCCGGGAGGGGGCGGGCGCGGCCCCGTTCTTCGCTTCGTTCGTCTCGTCGACGCCGGACATCGTGGGCGGTCTCCTACTTGACCACGGCGGCGGCGAGCTTCGACAGCGGCTCGGCCAGTGCGTTGACGCCGTCGGACAGTTCCTTGCGCTCGGCCTCGCCGACCTTGTCGTACGACGTGAACGCGTACGAGTCCGCCGAGCCGGTGGAGTCCTTCGTGCCCGACGTGCCCGACGTGCCCGCCGGGTCCGTGCCGTCCCGGTACGTGTCCAGCAGCGTGTTGAGTGCGGCGAACCGCTTGTCCAGCTCGGTCACCAGCGCCGGATCGTTCTTGGCGGCCACCGGCTTCAGCAGCTCGTACGAGTGTTCCGCGCCCTCGACATTGGCCTGGAAGTCCACCAGGTCGGTGTGGCTGTACCGCTCCTCCTCGCCGGTGACCTTGCCGGAGGCGACCTCGTCGAGGAGCTCCTTCGCGCCGTTGGCCATGGACGTCGGGGTGATCTCGGCGCGGCCCACGCGCTTCTGCCAGTCCAGCAGGTCCTTGTCGAGGGCGTCGGCGAGGGCCTTCGCGTCCGGACCGAGCTTCTTGTCCTGCCAGAGTTCCTTCTCCAGCCGGTGCCAGCCCGTCCACTTCTGGCCCGGCTCCAGGCCGTCGGCGCGCACGTCCACCTTCGGGTCGATGTCGCCGAAGGACTCGGCGACTGGCTCCGTACGCTCCCAGCCGATCCTCGACGGCGCGTACGCCTTCTTCGCGGCCTCCAGGTCCCCGGCGCGCACGGCGTCGGTGAAGACCTTCACCTTCGGCAGCGTCGCGTCGGCCTGTGCCTGGACGTACGTGCGGTACGCGGCGACCGCGGCGTCCATCTCCGGGCTGCGCCTGGCGGCGGTCCCGCCGGTCACGGTGACCTTCTGCCGGATGCCGTCGCCCTTCATGCCGGGCTTGCAGGCGATCTCGTACGCACCGGCCTTCACCTCGGCGGTGATCTTCGCCTTCGTGCCGGGGCCGATGTTCTCGCGCTCGGTGACGATCCGGTCGTCGGGGAAGAGGAGGTAGACCTCGGTGACCTTGGATCCCTTGTTCTCGACGGCCAGTTCGAGATGGCCGGCCGGGAACTCCTTCGCGGAGACCTCGCAGGCGTCGTCCTTCGCGGTGACCTGGACGGCGCCCGTGCCGCCCTTGGACTCGCTTTTCTCGGCGCACCCCGTGACGGCGGTCAAGGCCACCACCGCGGCGGTGGCGGTGACGACGGAGAGACGGGCAGGTCGCATACGAGGCTCCACGAGGGGCGGGAAACGGATGGGATCCGAACGAGGCAACGGACAACGGAACAAACGGAAGGCAAGGCGGCAATGCCGACATCGCAGGAGAATGTGGCGGGCTCAACTTAACTTAGGCTTACCTGAGTGGTACCCCTGCGTCCAGTGATTCAGCTCTCACTCCCGCCCCGGAGTGACCCCCGGACACAGGCAGGTCACAGCCGCCCCTCGGCCGCCCCACGGCAGGGCAAAGCCGGGGTCAAGAAGGGCGGGTGGTGAGCGGACGGGCGTGTCAGCCGGGACGCTTGGGCACGATCAGCGGGACGCCGGTACGGGGGTGCGGCAGCACCTCCACGGGCTGGCGGTAGACCCGGCTCAGCAACGCGTCGCGGAAGACCTCGGCGGGCGGCCCCTCGGCCGCGATCCGCCCGTCGTGCAGCACGGCCGTACGGTCCGCGTGGGCCGCGGCCAGCCCCAGATCGTGCAGGACGACCACGACGGCGTCGCCCGCCGCCGCGCGCTCCCGGCAGAGCCGCAGGACGAGTTCCTGGTGGCGCAGGTCGAGCGCGGCCGTCGGCTCGTCGAGCAGGAGCAGCGGCGCCCGCTGGGCGAGGACCCGCGCGAGCGCCACCCGGGCGCGCTCGCCGCCGGAGAGCGCGGAGAAGGGGCGGGCGGCGAAGCCGGCGACCTCGGTGGCCGCCATCGCCGCGGCGACCGCCTCGTCGTCCTCGTCCTCCCGTACGGTCCCGGCCCACGGCGCCCGGCCCATCCGTACGACATCGGCCACCGGGAAGGGGAACGAGACCGTCGCGGCCTGCGGCAGTACGGAGCGGCGCAGGGCCAGTTCGGCCGGGGCCCACTCCCGCACGGGGCGACCGTCGATCCGTACGGTGCCCCGGTCGGCCGGCAGATCGGCGGCGAGCGCGGCGAGCAGGGTGGACTTCCCGGCCCCGTTGGGCCCGACGAGGGCGACGACCTCGCCGGCCCGTGCGACCAGCTCGATCCCGGACAGCACCTCGCGCCGCCCGAGCCGGAGATGGAGCCCGGACACTTCGGCGACCGGGGAGCCGGGGGCGACGGGGGAGGGCAGGGCGCGCCCCCGCGCGGCGAACAGCCTCCCGACCGTTGTGCGCAGGCTCATGCCCCACCACCTTGCGTGCGCAGGCTCATGCCCCACCACCCTGTTCGCGCGGACTCATGCCCAACCACCCTGCCTACGACGGGTCCTGCGCAGCAGCCAGAAGAAGAACGGGCTGCCGAAGAGCGCGGTCAGCACCCCCAGCGGAAGTTCGGCGGGCGCCGCCACCGTACGGGCCGCCAGGTCGCCCGCCACCAGGATCAGCGCGCCGCCGAGCGCGCTGCCCGGAACCAGGAAGCGGTGGCCGGGCCCGTTCGCCATCCGCAGCAGATGCGGGACCAGCAGCCCCACGAACGTGATGATCCCGGCCACCGCGACCGCCGCCGCGGTCAGCAGCGCGACGACCAGCACCAGCAGGATCCGCAGCCTCTCGACGTCCACACCCAGGTGACGCGCGGGCCGTTCACCGAGCGACAGCAGGTCCAGCTTCCGCGCCGAGAACGGCGCGATCGCCAGCCCGGCCAGCGCGCACGGCAGCACCGCGAGCACCTTCGGCCAGGTCGCCTGGGCCAGCGAACCGAGCTGCCAGAAGGTGATCTGGGTGATCTGCGCGTTGTCCGCGAAGAAGATGAACAGCCCGATCAGCGCGCCCGCGAACGCGTTGACCGCGATGCCGGTGAGGATGAGCGTGACCACCTCCGTACGGCCGCCCGAGCGGGACAGCGCGTACACCAGCAGGACCGTCGCCAGCCCCGCGACGAACGCGCAGACCGTCACCGTCCAGTTGCCGAAGAAGCTCAGCCCCAGCGCGATCGAGGCGACCGCGCCGACCGCCGCGCCCGACGAGATCCCGATGACGCCCGGCTCGGCGAGCGGGTTGCCGAACACGCCCTGCATCAGCGCGCCCGCGCAGCCGAGCGAGGCGCCGACGAGCAGCGCGAGGACGACACGGGGGAGCCGTACGTTCCACAGGACGCTCTCCCCGACCCGGTCGAGCGGCACGCCGCCGAGCCCCACCCGGTGCTGGAGGGAGGCGAGGACGTCCCCGAGGGGGATGTCGTACGCGCCGGTCCCGGCGGAGAGCAGGCAGAGGACGACGAGCGCGCCGGCGAGCCCGGCGGTGAGGAGGACGGTGGCGCCGGGGCGCCACCGCGTACCGGGGGCGCCGGTGCCGGTCGGCGGTGGACCCGAGGCCTCCCGGGCCTTCGGGACCCGCGCGGCAGGACTGATCGTCCCGTCCCGTCCCGTCACTTCTCGTCCCGTCACTTCTCGTCCGGGTAGAGCTGCTCGACGATGGACGCCAGCACCTCGTCCGTCCGCGGGCCGTAGTTCAGCAGCACCCCGTCCTCGACGGAGACGACCCTGCGGTCCATGCCCGCGGGTGTCTCCGCGACACCCGGGATCTTCACCAGGCCGTCGAGCCCGTCCACCGACGCGAGCCCCTTCGTCATCACCAGGATCGCGTCGGGCGCGGCCTTCACCAGGGCCTCGCTGGTGATCGGGGTGAAGTCCTTCGTGAGCCCCGACTCCTTGCCCGCGTCGACCGCGCCGGCCGCCTCCAGCAGCGAACCCGCCCCGGAGGCGGCGCCGCCGAGCAGATGGACGGAGGCCGAACCGCGCAGATAGAGGAAGGCGACGCGCGGCTTCCGCTCGCCCTCGTGCGCCGGAATGTCCTTCTGTACGGCGGCGATCCGCTGCTCCGTACGCTCCTTCAGCTCCGTTCCGGCCGCCGTGACGCCGAGCGCCCCCGCCACCGCGTCGATCCGCTTGCCGACGTCGGCGAGACTCTTGGCCGGCTCGACGACGAGGAGCGGGATGCCCGCCGCCCGGATCTGCCCGATGGCCTCGGCGGGGCCCGTGGTGGTGTCGGCGAGGACGAGGGTCGGCTTGAGGGAGAGCACGCCCTCCGCCGAGACGTCATGGGCGCGCGTCACCACGGGCAGCTTCGCGGCCTGTTCGAACGTGGCGGTGATGTCGCGGGCCACGACCCGCTCGCCGAGGCCGAGTGTGAAGACGATCTCGCTCAGCGATCCGGTCAGCGGCACGATCCGGTCGGTGGAGGTGACGGTGACCTTGCCGCCGTCCGCCGAGTCGACGGTGACGGGCAGCCGGGGCTTCGGGGCCGGTGCCAGAGGCTCCAGCCGGTCGGCGGCCCCGGCGGCCCGCGCGGCGCGCTGTTCCGTACCGCCCGTACCACCGGTACCTCCCGTACCACCCGTAACGCCGGTACCTCCCGTACCGCCGCCGCAGCCCGTGGCGGCCAGGGCGAGGGCGAGCACGGAGACGAGCGCACCCGCCAGGCGTGATCTGCGCACGGAGCGCACCGTCCTTCTTCGGGGATTCCGTGTCCGGACGCCGGAACTCCAGACGTCCGGACGCGGATTCGGATTCCGGTTTCGAGGCTTCTGTGGCGGAAGGGTTCCGACACAGGCTGGAAGTAGCTTAGGTTAGCCTTACCTCGGTTGCCAGACCTCGGGCTGTCTCACGTCCAGAGTCCAGATGCGGGAGTGACCCCATGCTGTCCTTCAGACCCGTACGCCCGTTCCGCGTCGGGTTCTCCGCCGGACACCCCGGCACGTTCCCCGTCACGTTGCTCGTCGCGCTCCTCATGGCGCTGCCGGTGGCGCTGCTCCCGGCCGCCGGCGCGCACGCGGCGGACCGTACGGTGCAGGGCGGCAGGCTGGACTGGGGCATCAAATCCTCCTTCCTGAGCTATGTCACCGGGCCTGTCGCGCAGGGCAGTTGGGGCCTGACCGGGGGAGCGGCCACGGTGGGCGGCCAGTTCCGGTTCCACTCGGCGACCGGTTCGTACGACCCGGACAGCGGCGCCTTCCGCTCCGCCTTCTCCGGCGGCGTGCGCTTCGCCGGCCACCAGAAGTCCGACGGCTCGCACGAACTCGACCTCAGCATCTCGCGCCCCACCGTGCGGATCTCCGGCGGCAAGGGCACCCTCCACGCCGACATGGTCAGCAAGGCGAAGAGCTCGGGCAAGGTCACCACGTCCTCCCAGGTCCCCTTCGCCTCCCTGGACCTCTCCGGCATCGACATGCGCGGCGGCTCCTCGCCGATCGCCCTCAGCGGCGTCCCCGCGACGCTCACCGCGCAGGGCGCGGCGGCGTTCGCCGGGTACTACACGGCCGGTACGGCGCTCGACCCCGTCAGCCTCTCCGTGGACGTCGCCGCCGCGAAGAAGACGGCGGAGCCGGCGCCGGAGACCGAGGCCGCCGAGGAGAAGGAGGAGGGTGCCGGGACGACCGCGAAGCCCACGACCGCCGCACTCCGGGACGCCGCCGTCGACTGGGGCGTCCGCCGTACGTACCGCGAGTACGTCACCGGCTCCATCGCCCAGGGCGAGTGGACGCTCGGCGACGGTGCCCAGGACGGCGGCGCGCTCTTCCGCTTCCCCCGGGGCAAGGGCTCGTACGACGCGGGAAAGGGCACCCTCGACGCCGACTTCGCGGGCAGCGTCCGCTTCACCGGCACCCGGCTCGATCTGACGCTGAGCGAGGTCGCCGTGGTGGTGAAGGACGGCAAGGGCACGCTCTTCGCCGATGTCACCGACACGGCCGAGGGCAGCCCGCCGCGCAAGGCCGTCCCTCTCGTCACCTTCGCCGCCCAGGACTTCACACCGGAGGACGGCCTCGCCTCCCTCACCGAGACCCCCGCGAAACTGACCGAACAGGGCGCCAAGAGCTTCGGCTCCCTCTACCCGGCCGGTACGGAGATGGACCCCGTCTCGCTCGCCGTCACCGTCGACGCGAAGGCGAAGCTCCCCGCGCTGCCGGACCTGGGCAGCGACGCGGCGACGGCCACCCCGGCGCCCTCGCCCACGCCGTCCCGTACGGAGTCCGCCGCGGCCAGGACCGACACCGGGTCGTCCGTGTCGTCCGTGTCCTCCGTGGGGGCGGGGACGTACACGGCGATCGGCGCCGGAGTGGTCCTGGCCGCCGGACTCGCGGTCTTCCTCGCACGCGGGCGGCGCGCGGCCACGGCGGCGGACAGCGCCCCCGGTTCCCCCGGTTCCCCCAGCTCTTCCGGTCACTCCGGTTCCTCGGGCCCGTCGGATCCGTCGGATCCGTCCTGACGGTCCGCCTCCCCCGCACGTCTCGCACGCGTTCGTGCCCTCCCGCATCACACCATCGAGGAGTATCCCGCCCATGGCAGCCACTCGCCGCCCCATAGCTCTCGCCGCCGCCATCGCCACGGCGGTCACACTCGGCGCGACCGTGCTCACCCTCCCGGCGCTCGCGTCGGGCGGCCTCAACGCCGCCCCGGCAGCGGCCCCGGCAGCGGCCCCGGCCGCCGCGCCTGCCGCCGCGCCGAACTTCGTACTGAAGGACGGCACCCTGGACTGGGGCCTGAAGGAGTCCTTCCGTAAGTACGTGACGGGCATCGCCGCAGGCGCCATCACGCCGTCGGACGGCGCCACCCAGGCCACCGGCAACGGCCCGTTCACCTTCGTCAACGGCACCGGAACGTACGACTCCACGAGCAACGACATGGCCACGGCGTTCGACGGCGGCGTCCGTTTCTCCTCCACCGCCCACGGCTTCGACATCAAGATCGCCGACATCAGACTGGTCACCTCGGGGACGAGCGGCGCCATCGAGGCCGACGTCACCCTCAACGGCGCCACCCAGCCCGACATCGAGCTGGCCTCCGTCGACCTGACGGGCATTCGCCCGGAGAACGCCGACGGCACGATGGTCTTCAAGGACATCCCCGCCAAACTGACCGCCGACGGCGCCAAGGCGTTCAACGGCATGTACGCCGAAGGCACGGAGCTGGACAAGGCGACGCTCTCCGTCGGTTACGAGGCGGCCACCTCCTCCCCGACCCCCACGCCCACCCCGACCCCGACGGCGCCCCCCACCTCCGAGGCGCCGAGCACCCAGCCGACTCCGACCCCGACTCCGACCACCCGGCCCACCCGGTCGGCCGGGCCCACGGCAGGCCCGAGCGTCACGGCCTCGGAGCCGGCCCCGTCCACCGAGGACGGCGCGATCGCCGACGGCAACCTCGACTGGGGCGTGAAGGAGTCCTTCCGGTCGTACGTCACCGGCCCGATCGCCTCCGGCAAGGTCGAACTCGGTGACGGCGCCACCCAGCCCGCCGGCGCCGCCTACCGCTTCCCGAAGGCCACCGGCGACTTCGACGCGGCCGAGGGAACCCTCGACGCCTCCCTCGGCGGTACGGTCCGCTTCCTGGGACACAAGGAGTCCGACGGTACGTACACACTCGACCTGCGCCTCAGCGGCCTCCAGGTCAAGGTGAAGGACGGCAAGGGCACCCTGGTCGCGGACGTCTCCACCAAGGACCGCGCGACGCACAAGGTCTCCTCGTACAAGGACCTCGTCGTCGCCACCCTCGACGTACCGGCCGCGCCGCCGGCCGCCAAGGACGGCGTCGTCACCCTGAAGGCCGTGCCCGCGACGCTCACCGCCGACGGCACCAAGGCGTTCGGCGGCATGTACCCGGAGAACACCGCCCTCGACCCGCTGACCCTCACGATCTCCCTCGACGCCGACGCGAACCTCCCCGGCGCCACGGGCGGCACGACGGGCGGTACCACCGGCGGTACCACGGGCGGCTCGGTGGGCGGCGGAACCGTGGGCGGTTCCACGGGCGGCGCCCTGGCCTCCACGGGCTCCGGCCTCCCCACGGGCGCCCTCCTGGGCGCGGCGGGCGCGATCGCGGCGGCGGGCGCGGCCGCGGTCCTCGTGGCTCGCCGCCGCGGTGAGGCGCTGGGGGAGCCGACGGCGTAACACTCCGCCGGCACAACGGAGTTCGAAGGCCCCCGGGACCGATATGGCCCCGGGGGCCTGAGCCGTACCCGGCCCTTCCCGCGTACGGCGACCACAGGAGAACCCAAGGGTTACGGGAGACCCCAGGCGGTGCCCGGTTCCGAGATGCCGACCGGCGCGATGACCAGGTCAGGCCGGGCCCCGGAGTGGACCAGCACCTCACGGCCCTTGGGCACGGTGATGGCCAGCGTGCCGTTCCCCAGGTCCTCCGTCCTGGCCGGTGTGCCGTCGTCGAGCAGCACCGTGAGGGTGCCGGTCAGACCGTGCTTGAGCTTGAGCGGCTCGCCCGCCAGGCTCCTGACCCGGATGAACCGGGTGACGCCCGCCTCGCGCACCGCGCTGACGAGGAACGCGCCCTGCGTCCGGAAATCGTGCAGGGTGACGTCCTTCCAGGCGTCCGGGACGGCGGGGAAGACCCGGACGGTTCCGCCCCAGCTCTGGCAGAGCATGTCGTGCAGGGACTGCGAGGCCGACAGCGGCGTCTCGATGACCGGTCCGGCCTCGGTGTAGTGGGTGTTGGCACGGCAGGGGAAGCGGGTGGTGGGGTCGAAGAACAGCTCCAGATAGCTGAGCGCGGTGTTCCCCCGTCCCGCCATCGCGTACAGCGAGGCGGCGCCGGTGTAGCTGTAGCCGCGGTGGGCGCCGGTCAGCGCGTGCCAGTGGACGAGCGACTTCTCGATCAGCTCGCGGTTCTCCGGCTGGTCCCAGTTGACGAGGTAGAGGGGATACACCATCAGCAGGTGCGAGTAGTGCCGGTGCGACTGGGCGTACGGCGTGTCCGCGCCGATCATGAAGCCGTTCTTGTCGGTCGGGTACGGCGTGAGCCGGGCCAGCACCTCCTGCCACCGCGGCTTCAGCGGATCGTCGACACCGAGGCGTGCGGAGGCGTCGAGGAGGGTCTGGCAGCCCCACCGGATCAGCGCGAGGTCGTAGTTGGTGTCCTGCGGCGGGACGACCGGGTACTCGGGGGAGAGCGTGCTGGGCAGATGGAGTTTGCCGTCGCTGCCCGGAGTGAGGAAGTGCAGGTAGTAGTTGATCGCGCGGCGCAGCAGCGGGAAGAGTGTGTCCCGCAGCAGCGTCCCGTCCATGGTGTGCCGGTAGCTCAGCCACACGTTGTGCAGCGCCCAGGTCAGGTCCCCGACCTCGGCGCCGCTGCCCGGGGTTCCGACACTCCGGGTGGCGAACATGTCCGAACTGCGGCCCACCCCGGCGCTGTCGGCGCGGTAGGCGGCGGGCACATTGGCGGTCAGCCGCTCCTGGTTCTGGCGGAGGGTGGCGGTCAGCGAGTCGAGTTCCAGATGGTTGGAGCCGTGGATGAGCCAGTACTCCAGCTGGACGTTGAGGTTCCACCACACCGCGGGCCACGGTGTGGGCTCCAGCCACGGCCCGGAGGTGGCCATCACCGGGGTGCCCGCCCGGGTGGCGCAGGCGACCTTGTAGAGCTGGATCCAGTAGAAGCTCTGCAACCGCTCGTCGGGCAGGGAGACGAAGCTCTTGCGGTAGAAGTCGTGCCACCAGCGGAGGTGCCCGTCGCGGAGGGTTCCGTACGCCTCGGCCCGCTGGATCTTCCGGAGCGAGACGGCCGCCGCCTCGCTGGTGGAGGGGTGGCTGTGCGCGACGCTGAGCAGGAACACGTCACCGGTCTGCCGGTAGGCCGTCGCGGTCTGACCGCCACCGGTGAGCGGCTGGAGCACCTGCTTGACGCCGCTGGTGGTACGGGTCGACCAGGCCGGGTTGGCGACGTAGTCGGCGGGCGGCTCCTCACTGATCTGCCGGGGGCTCATCGCCGCCTCGGGGTGGAACGTCCAGCGGACCCGCTCGCCGCCGCCCGCCCGCACCCGGGCGACGAGGATCTCGTCGTGGATGAAGACGGTGAGGGTGAGCGTGCCGGACGAGGTGGTGACCGTACCGCTGAGCTCCGCGTTCCACAGGCTCAGCCGCCAGTCGACCGCCGTGATGGTGCCGACCGGGTCGAGCGTCAGATGCCCCACCGGCAGCCGGCAGGTGCCCCAGCCGCTGCCGAGGGCGGGCCGGTGGTCCTGCACCCGCCCGTGCTGGACGGTGAAGCGGATCTTGTTGGCGTCCGGCTCCTTGTAGACCATGCTGCCCAGGAGCCCGTCGCCCAGGAACGGCCCCTCGTGCCACAGGGCGGGCAGCCGGCTCCAGACCAGGTCCTGCCGGCGCAGGAAGCCGGCCCAGTCGCCGCTGCCGGACATGCGGTTGCTCAGCTTCCACGGCTGCGCCCGCGCCGCCTCCGCCCCTGTCGCGGCGCCCCCGGCGGCGCCCGGCTCCGCGTGGGCGGTCCCGGGCAACGACGCGAGCGCCGCGCCGCCCAGCGCGGAGCCGAGTACGGCTCTGCGTGTCGATAAGACCTTTCTCGGCTGTGAGGTCATGCGTGTGCCCTCCATGCCTGATGGACCGTCAATACATCGGGTGTATTGCGGGAACGTACGGACTGGCTGACTGCCTGTCAATGGATGAGGCGGCGCCAGGTGTGGTGTCAGGCGTGGATTCAGCCGCAGTTTCTCTCGACACATCGGATCTATGAATCAGGGTGTGTGCCGAGGGCGCGTACCGGGGGGGCCGGGTGCGCGCCGGAGGGGTCCGGGGGCGCCCCGGGGCGCGTTGGGCACCCTGGGGCCGGCCCTCCAGCCCTGGTGATCGCGATGCCGCGCCGCTGTGTACCGGATGCCGCTCAGGGCGGGCCGACGGGAACGCGCGGCGGTTCCGCGAGCGGCCCGGCCGTGCCCTCAGGCGGCGGAGGGCTCGTCGGGGCGGCCACCCACTGCGCCTCGACGATGTCCGAGGCGGGAAACGTCGAGGCGCCGATGGTCCGGACCTTGCCCGCGCGCACGAGGTCCGTGAGCGCCGAAAGCGTCTCCTCCACGTCGGTGTCCGGTGCGGGCCTGTGCACCTGGAACAGGTCGACGTGGTCGGTCCCCGGGCGGCGCAGCGAGTCCTCCGGCGCGCGGACCGGCCGGCGCCGCGAATTGCCCTGCTGGTTGGGGTCGTTCCCCATCGGGAGATGGGCCTTGGTGGCCAGCACCACCGAGTCCCGGCGGCCTTTGAGGGCCTTCCCGGCGATCTCCTCGGACTCGCCGCGTGAGTAGGCGTCGGCGGTGTCGACGAAGTTGATGCCCGCGTCCAGCGCCTTGTGGATGATCCGGACGGAGTCCTCGTGATCCGGGTTCCCCGCGGCGCCGGACATCATCGCGCCCAGGCGGTACGGGCTGACCTTGATGCCGGTCCTGCCCAGTGTGCGGTACTTCATGGAGCTCCCTCTGCGTTGGCTGTCCGCTGCCGCCCGCTGTGGCGCGTAAACGGAACGCCGTTCGACTTCGGCAACGCGGAACGCCGTTCCGCTTTGCGGGGTGAAGGGCCGCGGCCGGCCACCGTGCCCACCGCCGGGGGTGCGGGTGGGCCAAGGGCGGGTGATGTTTGAATGCGTGCGTGACTGTGACTGTGACTGGGGCTGCGACCCCGACCCCGACCCCGACCGTGGCCGACATCGACGTACTCAGCGTCTTCTGCGGTCCCGACGGCCGGCACGGCAACCTGCTCGGGGTCGTCCGCGAGGGGCGGCACCACCCCGACCGGGTGGCGCGGCAGGCCATCGCCGCCGGACTCGGCTACAGCGAGACCGTGTTCGTGGACGATCCCGACCGGGGCGTGGTCGACATCTACACCCCCGGGCTGCGGCTGCCGTTCGCCGGGCATCCGCTCGTCGGCGCGGCCTGGCTGCTCGATCTGGAGGCGGTGAACCCGCCCGCCGGGGAGGTCTGGGTGCGGCAGGACGGCGAGTTCACCTGGATCACCGCGCGCCCCGAGTGGGCGCCGCCGCGCACGCTGGAGCGGTACGCCTCCGCCGCCGAGGTCGACGCGCTGCCCGGGCCGCCGCCCGGCGAGGGGTGGCTGTACGCGTGGGCCTGGGAGGACGAGGCCGCCGGGCGGGTCAGGGCGCGGGCCTTTCCGCGCCGGGACGACGGCATCGTCGAGGACGAGGCGACCGGCGCCGCCGCCCTGCTGCTCACGGCGCGGCTCGGCCGTGCGCTCAACATCACGCAGGGCCGGGGTTCGCAGCTCATCACCGCCCCCGGACCCGACGGGACCATCGAGCTCGGCGGGCGGGTGCGGTTGCTCTCGGAGCACGCCCGCTGAGCGCCGTACGTACGGCTACGCGCTCAGCGGGAACTCCGCGCCCAGCTCCCGGAACACCGCTCCGTTGAAGTCGAACGCCCGCTTGCACTCGTCGATGATCCGCTGCTTCTCCAGGTCGTCCGCCGCGACCGCGTCCAGCAGCTCCCGGTATCCGCGCTTGAAGGCGGCCGGGTTGGAGATCCCCTCGAAGACGTAGAACCGTACGCCGTCGCTCTTGTGGGCGAAGCCCCAGGTCCTCTCCGCCTTGTCGCGGATGATCTGGCCGCCGGAGAGGTCCCCGAGGTAGCGCGTGTAGTGGTGCGCCACGAACCCACCGGGCCACTCGCGCGCGCACTCCTCGACCCGCGCGGCGTACGCGGCGGTCGCGGGCAGCGGCTCAAGCCCCGTACGCCAGTCGGCGCCCCGCAGGTGGGCCAGGTCGCGCTCCAGCTCGGGGGTGCGCGCCAGTTCGTTCTGTATGAAGGGCCCGGCGACCGGGTCCTCTCTCAGCGTCTCGGAAGCGCCCTCCAGTGCGCGGTACACGAACCAGAGCTGCTCCGTGTAGCGGGTGTACGCGTCCACCCCGAGCCGGCCGCCGAGGAGGTCGCTCATGAACGACGACGTCTCCGCCTCCGTGTGCTGCTGGTGCGAGGCGACCCGGATCAGCGTGGAGAAGGGGGTGGCGGTGGTGGCGGTTGCGTCCAAGGCGGGCCTCCGGAGACCGAGGGGGACGGGAAGGACGGACTGGCGCCGGGTCCGGCGTACGTGCGTAGGCACGGACGGCCGCCATGACCGATACTCTTACTTAGGCTTACCTAAGTCAATGGTTCCCGACGTCCTGTCGGTAAAAACGTAACCCCGGTACCGCCACAGGGCAATACCGGGGTTTCGCGTGGTCAGGCGTCCGCGCGGCTCACGGCAGCGTCAGGATCTCCGCGCCCGTCTCCGTCACCACGAGCGTGTGCTCGAACTGCGCGGTCCGCTTGTGGTCCTTCGTCACCACGGTCCAGCCGTCGGCCCACATGTCGTGCTCGTACGTGCCGAGGGTGAGCATCGGCTCGATCGTGAACGTCATGCCCCGCTCGATCAGCGTGGTGGCGTGCGGGCTGTCGTAGTGCGGGATGATCAGCCCGGAGTGGAAGGACGAGCTGATCCCGTGCCCGGTGAAGTCCCGGACCACGCCGTAGCCGAACCGCTTGGCGTACGACTCGATGACCCGCCCGATCACATTGATCCTGCGCCCCGGCCGTACCGCCTTGATGGCGCGGTTCAGCGCCTCGCGCGTCCGCTCCACCAGGAGCTTCGACTCCTCGTCGACGTTCCCGCAGAAGTAGGTGGCGTTGTTGTCGCCGTGCACCCCGTTGATGTACGCGGTGACGTCCAGGTTGACGATGTCGCCGTCCTGGAGCACGGTCGAGTCCGGGATCCCGTGGCAGATGACCTCGTTGACCGAAGTGCAGAGCGACTTGGGGAACCCCCGGTAACCGAGCGTCGAGGGGTAGGCGCCGTGGTCGCACATGAACTCGTGCGCGACCCGGTCCAGCTCGTCCGTGGTCACGCCCGGCGCGATGAGCTTCGCGGCCTCCTCCATCGCCTGGGCGGCGATGCGTCCGGCGATCCGCATCAGCTCGATCGTTTCGGCGGTCTGCACCTCCGGCCCGGTGTACGGGGTGGGAGCGGGCTTCCCGACGTACTCGGGGCGCCGGATCTTTCCGGGGACGGAACGGGCGGGAGAGATCTCCCCTGGTGCGAGCAGCGACTGGCCAGACATGCCAGCGAGTCTATGGCAGGGCTCAACCGGTCCAGGTGGGGCAGCATGACGTCAGAGGACAGAGGAAGGAGCCGATGATGGCCCTGTTCAAGAAGCGCACGGTCGGCAAGCCCGGCGAGTGGTACTACTGCCTGCTGCACCAGAAGGTGGAGGAGGGGCCCGAGTGCCCCGCCAAGGACCGCTTCGGGCCGTACCCCAACCGCCAGGAGGCGGAGCACGCGATGGAGACGGCGCGGGAACGGAACCTGGAGTGGGAGACGGACCCGCGCTGGCACGACGCGTCGAAGAGCGGCCCTGACGGACCTGAAGGCCCCGATGGGCCTGAACGGGCCTGACGGGCCTGCGTGGGCTGTGGGATGAATCCGGGCCGTCCCGCCGTCCGGCTCTCGCGGACCGCGCCGGCTCAGGGCGCCGCCGTCTCCGTACCGGGAGCGGGCGTACCGGGAGCGGTGGCGCCCGGCACCGCCGTCCCCGTCGCCGTCCCCGCGACCGCCCCCGGAGCGGACGCCTCCTTCTGGGCGCGGCGGCGCAGCGCGTCCTCGTCCGTGTCCGCGTCGTACGTCACCAGCCTCGGCAGCACCGCCGCCAGCAGCCCCACCGTCGCCAGGCACGCGATCCCGCCACTCCAGACCGCCGGCCTGGTCCCCGTCCAGCCCGCCATCGCGCCCGCGCGCACCTGGCCGAGCTGCGGGCCGATGCTGTACGAGAGCACCTCGATGCCCGCGAGCCTGCCGCGCAGCTCCTCCGGGATCGTCTGGTTCCAGATGGTCGAGCGGCCCAGCCCGCTCAGGGTGTCTCCCATGCCGGCGAAGGCCAGGCAGACCAGTACCAGCCAGATGTTGGAGAACCACCCGGCGGCCGTGATCGCCAGCCCCCACCCGGCGGCGCCGAACACCACGAAGAGGCCGTGCCGCCGCACCCGGGAGGTCCAGCCGCTGGTCACGCTGAGGATGACCGAACCGACCGCGCCCGCCGCGTACATCAGCCCGAGCGACCAGGGCGCGTCCAGTTCGTCGGCGAGGAAGGGGAAGATCGCGTTCGGGAAGGCGAAGAACATCGCGGCCAGGTCGATCGCGTACGTCCCCAGCAGCACCGGCCGGCTCCACGCGTAGCGCGCGCCCTCCGCGATGCCGCGCAGCGACGGGCGCTCGGCGTCGTGCGCGGCGGGCGCGGGCGACAGGCGCAGGCAGAGGAGTACGGAGGCGGCGAAGCCCAGGATCGTGATCCCGTACGCGGTGGCGTGACCGGCGTACGCGACGACCACGCCCGCCACCGAGGGGCCCGCGATCGTACCGAGCTGCCAGCGCGCCGCGTTGAGCGCCGCCGCCGCGGTGAGCTGGTCGTGCGGCACGATGCGGGCCATCAGCGAGTCGAGCGCGGGCCGTTGGAGCCCGGCGAGCGCGGAGACCCCGGCGGCCACGACGTAGAGCGGCCACAGCATGGGCTGCGGCAGCAGGGCGTTCAGCAGCAGGAGGGCGGCCAGCAGGCCGAGCCCCGCCTCGGTGAGCAGGATGACGCGGCGCCGGTCGACGGCGTCGGCGAGGGCCCCGCCGTACAGTCCGAAAACGATCAGCGGCACCAGCTCCACGGCGCCCATCGCGCCGACGGCGAGGGGGGATCCGGTGAGGTCCTTGATCTGGAGCGGCAGCGCGATCATCGCCATGAAGCTGCCGAAGGTCGTCACCAGCCCCTGCACCCAGAGCAGCCGGAAATCCCGGGAGGAGCGGAACGGGGAGAGATCCGGCAGGATCGAGCGGATCGAACGGAGAGGGGCTGTGGTCACGAGAGGCCATGGTGCGTGGGGTGGGGGTGTTACGGCAAACCGATCGTGTGACGCGCCCGGGGAGGAGCGGGTGGCTCCACGGGGAGGCCAGGTGGCTCAACGGGCGGGGCCGGGCGGCCCGTCGGAGACCGTGCGGCTCACCAGGGAGGTCGCGGTTCACCAGCGGGCGGGCGGCGGCGCCGTCAACTGGTCCGCCAGGCGCGACAACCGGTCCCGGAAGCGCCGCCGGCCGCGTGACGCGGGCAGGGTGTTCTCGCCGGTGGCGGCGGCCACCAGATGCTGCACGGTGTCCAGGTCCACGCCCTGTGCCGCGTCCGCCACGGCCACCGTCAGCGCGTCGTGCGCGAGCCCCCGTACCTCCGCGTCGCCGCCGTCCAGCGACAGCACCGTCGCCCCGGCGCGCCGCGCGTCGTGCACCCGCTCCAGCAGCCCGCCGTCCGGCCGTTCCGGCGCCACGACGAGCAGGGTCTCACCCCGGCCCGCCGCCTCCAGACGGCCGAGCCCGACGGCGAGATGCGCCGGATCGCCGGGCCGCACCCGGTGGCGTACGAGGGTGGGGTTCAGCTCCGGCTGACCGGACCAGGCCGCCTCGTCCACCAGATGCGCGGCGAGGTGCCACGGCTCGTACGCCTCGGTCCCGACCAGCAGCAGGCCGCCGCCGTGCGGTACGACGGAGGAGCGCAGCGCCCCCGCGAACCGCCGGGTCGCCGACGGCCACTCCGTACCGGTGAGGACTTCGCGGAGCAGTGCGACGCGTACGGCATCCATGGGCCCGCATCCTGCCGCAGGAGGGCGCCGGGCGTGGCGGATCCCGGCACGTCTCACCCGAACGGGGACCGGGGGCCCGGCACCCGGCGAACGGGGCTGTCGGAAGCCCCGGTTACCGACCCGTAGAGTCTGACCATGACTTCAACGGACAGTGGCAGCACGCCGAACCAGCCCGCTCAGCCCGCGGCCAGGCCCGCCGCCAAGGACCCGTGGGACCTCCCCGACGTCTCGGGGCTGGTCGTCGGCGTGCTGGGCGGTACGGGGCCGCAGGGCAAGGGGCTCGCCTACCGGCTGGCACGGGCCGGACAGAAGGTGATCATCGGGTCCCGGGCGGCCGAGCGGGCCGAGGCGGCGGCGGCCGAACTCGGCAACGGCGTCGAGGGGGCCGACAACGCCGACTGCGCGCGCCGCAGCGACCTCGTCATCGTCGCCGTGCCGTGGGACGGGCACGCCAAGACGCTGGAGTCGCTGCGCGAGGAACTGGCGGGCAAGCTGGTCGTCGACTGCGTCAACCCGCTCGGCTTCGACAAGAAGGGCGCGTACGCCCTGAAGCCCGAGGAGGGCAGCGCGGCCGAACAGGCCGCCGCCCTGCTGCCGGACTCACGGGTGACCGCCGCCTTCCACCACCTCTCCGCGGTGCTCCTCCAGGACGCGGAGGTGGAGCGGATCGAGACGGACGTGATGGTGCTGGGCGAGGCACGCGCGGACACCGACCTCGTCCAGGCGCTGGCGAGCCGGATCCCCGGGATGCGCGGGGTTTTCGCGGGCCGGCTGCGCAACGCCCACCAGGTGGAGTCGCTGGTCGCCAACCTCATCTCGGTGAACCGCCGTTACAAGGCCCACGCGGGGCTGCGGATCACGGACGTCGAGTCGGACGCGTAGCTCCGGCGACGGCGACGGCACGACGAGGGCCTGGTGCCCGGCCCGGTGAGGGGC